>DATISQ010000321.1:0-3686 GCA_035581905.1 Cryobacterium sp. | reverse complement strand
ATGCGGCCGCAGACCGTATCCGGGACGAGCTCGTCGCCGCCGGAATTACCATCGAAGACACCCCCTCGGGTGCCCATTGGAGTTTTGACTGATGAAGAACACAGACCGCAAGTCCCGCACCGGGGCCGTGCGCAAGGGCAGTCGGGGACCGCAGGTCGGTTCCGGCGGCCAGGGGCGCCAGGCACTCGAGGGCAAGAAGCCCACACCCAAGGCTGAAGACCGCCCGTATCACCCCGCCGGCAAGCGCAAGCTCGCGCAGGACCGCTTCGTCGCCGCCGGCGGCGGCCGCAGCCGCGGCTCCGCCGGTCCCAAGAGCGCGCCTCGCAGCGCCACCACCGGCAACACCGGCGGCGGCGGAGCGTCCACCCGCCGGGCCAAGCAGATCGACGAGCATGAGGTCGTGACCGGGCGGAACTCCGTACTGGAAGCGTTGCGGGCGAAGATCCCCGCCACGGCCCTGTACATGGCCACGCGGATTGAAATGGACGTACGGGTGAAGGAAGTCCTCACCCTGGCGACGACCCGCGGCATCCCCGTCCTCGAGGTTATGCGCCCGGAGCTCGACCGCCTGGCCGGCCGGGACTCGGTGCACCAGGGCCTCGCGCTCAAGGTGCCGGCCTACGAGTACGCCGAGCCTCTCGAGCTGCTGGAACTGACGATCAGCCGCGGCCACAAGCCACTCTTCGTCGCCCTCGACGGCATCACCGACCCCCGCAACCTCGGCGCCATCATCCGCTCGACGGCCGCGTTCGGCGGACACGGTGTGATCGTGCCGCAGCGGCGTTCGGTCGGCGTGACCGCGTCGGCGTGGAAGACCTCGGCCGGTGCCGCGGCCCGACTGCCCGTCGCCATGGCCACCAACCTGACCCAGTCGCTCAAGGCGCTGAAGGAGCGCGGCGTGCTCGTGATCGGCCTCGCCGGAGACGGCGACACCGAGCTGCCCGAGCTCGGCATCGGTTTCGCCGAGCGCCCGATCGTGATCGTCGTCGGCAGCGAGGGCAAGGGGCTGTCCCGCCTGGTCACCGAGACCTGCGACGCGATCGTGTCGATCCCGATCAGTGCCTCGACCGAGTCCCTCAACGCGGGTATCGCCGCCGGGGTGACGCTGTATGAGGTTTCCCGTCTGCGCGCGGCAGCCAAGGCAGCCAAGGCCGCCAAGGCAGCAGCCTCCGCGGCGGCAGCCTCCGCAGCCTCCTAGCTCACCCTCATCCCGCGAAATGCGGAGAAAGCACCCTCGTTTCCGCAACGAGGGTGCTTTCTCCGCATCTCGCGGGAAGCGAGAGGGCCCGACGGCTAGACCTTGAGGCGCCAGTCGGCCTCATCGTCGGCGGCCGACTCGGCCGCGTCCGCCAGAGCAGCGCTCTCGTCGTCGGTCACGTCGATCGGGATGGTGATCTCGCCGGTGGCCGGTTCGATCACGGTGGCCTCGTCGCGCCGGTGCCGCAGAACATCCTTGACGTAGGAGGTGACGGCCTCGGCCAAGGGGATGTCCCGGGACTGGTTCTGGGCCATATACCAGCGGTGGTCGAGCAGCTGGTGGAAGATCTCGGCGGGCTCCAGCTTGCCCTTGAGATCTCGGGGGATCGCCCGGATGACGGGTTCGAAGACGCGAACCAGCCATTCGTGTGCCAGCATCTCCTCGTCGGTCTCCGGGTCGCCGTAGGAGACCCGGTAGGAGTCGAGGTCGTTGAGCAGGCGCCGCGCCTGGTTTTCTTCGGCGTCGAGCCCGGTCAGCCGCAGCAGGCGTCGCTGGTGGTGTCCGGCGTCGACGACCTTCGGCTGGATGCGCACGGTCGTCCCCGTGTCGTCGGTCTTGATGGCCAGTTCCTCGATGTCGAAACCGAGGTCGTTGAGGCGTTCGACGCGTTCCGTGATGCGCCAGCGTTCGGAGCTGGAGAAAGACTCAGACCCGGTCAGCTCTTTCCACAGCAGCCGGTAGGCGGCGACGATGCCGTTGCTGACCCGGATGGGGTCGAGCTCGTCGGCGGCGCGGCCGCCGGCCTCCAGGTCCATGAGCTCGCCGGCGATGTTGACGCGGGCGATCTCCAGGTCGTTCTCGCGCTGGCCGTTGGACAGCCCGCCCGGGTACAGCTGACCGGTCTCAGCGTCGACCAGGTAGGCGGCGAACGCGCCGGCGTCCCGGCGGAAGAGGGTGTTGGACAGCGACACGTCGCCCCAGAACAGACCGGCCATATGCACGCGCACCAGCAGCAGGGCGAGGGCGTCGACCAGTCGGGTGGCGGTGTCGGGCCGCAGGGTCTGCGAGTAGAGGGCGCGGTAGGGGAGTGAGAACTTGAGGTGCCGGGTGACGAGCACCGAGTTCAGCGGTTCGGCGTCGTCATTCGTGCGGTTGGTGATCACAGCGAGCGGCTCGACGCAGGGGATTTCCAGTCCCTGCAGGGTGCGGAGCATCTCATACTCGCGCTTGGCCATCTCGCTGGTGGTCTCCTTGATGGCGACGACGCGGCCGCTCAGGTGCGCGAAGCGCACGAGGTGGCGGGAGATGCCCTTGGGCAGGGCCGCGATGTTCTCATTCGGCCAGGCGTCCAGCGGGAGGTGCCAGGGAAGATCGAGTAGGGCTGGATCGGCAGTGGCCGACGTGATGTTGAGTGAACCGCTCATCCGTCGAGTTTACCGGTGTGCCCGTGGCCTGGGAACGACGGAACGGCCGGACGGAGCAAGCTCCATCCGGCCGTTCGTTGTCGAGCGGGTGCCTAGTCGGCAACTGCTCCACCGAGACGGAGGCCGGTCTCGGCGTCGAACACGTGCATGTGGTGCGGCGTCGGGGTGAGGTACACGGTGTCGCCGGCGGACGGGTGCGAGCGGCCGTCGACGCGAGCGACGATGTCCGTGCGCTTGCCCTCGACCGTGGAGTGGCCGTAGAGGTACCCGTCGGCGCCGAGCTCCTCCACGAGGTCAACGGCAACTTCGAGGCCCTCGCCGTGCGTGGTGGACAGGTGGATGTCCTCCGGGCGAACGCCGATGGTGACCTTCTTGCCGGTGGAACCGGTCAGGGTCTCGCGGGGCACCGGGACCGTGGCGGTACCGAACTTGACGCCGCCGTCGGTGGTGTCGGCCAGGAACAGGTTCATGGCCGGGCTGCCGATGAAGCCGGCAACGAAAACGTTGTTCGGCTTCGAGTACAGGTCGCGGGGCGTACCGACCTGCTGGAGCACGCCATCCTTGAGGACCGCGATGCGGTCACCCATGGTGAGTGCTTCGGTCTGGTCGTGGGTCACGTAGACCGTTGTGACGCCGAGACGGCGCTGCAGCGAAGCGATCTGGGTGCGGGTCTGCACGCGCAGCTTGGCGTCGAGGTTCGACAGCGGCTCGTCCATGAGGAACACCTGGGGCTGACGCACGATGGCGCGGCCCATGGCGACACGCTGACGCTGACCACCGGAGAGTGCCTTCGGCTTGCGGCTCAGGTACGGCTCGAGGTCGAGCAGCTTGGCGGCTTCGAGAACGCGGGCGGCGCGCTCATCCTTGTTGACGCCGGCGATCTTGAGCGCGAAGCCCATGTTCTCGGCAACGGTCATGTGGGGGTACAGAGCGTAGTTCTGGAAGACCATGGCGATGTCGCGGTCTTTCGGCGGGACATCCGTCACGTTGCGCTCACCGATGAAGATGTTGCCGTCGTTGACCTCTTCGAGGCCGGCGAGCATGCGCAGGGACGTGGACTTGCC
>DATISQ010000320.1:0-4782 GCA_035581905.1 Cryobacterium sp. | reverse complement strand
TCGATCGGGTTGCCGCAGAGCGGGCAGAGCGGGCGTCCGGCCCCCACCACCTCGCGGGTGCGCTTCGCGAAGGCCCGGGCGGTGCCGACGGGCATCCGGACCAGCAGCATCTCCGTGGGCTCCACCATGATCGCGTCGAGCAGGTCCTCGTCGGGCACGTCCGCGACGCCCGGGTCGACGTCCACGATCGGGTAGGCCTCGAGGACGACCTGCACCGTCGACGGGTCCCAGCCCAGGCTCATCGCCCCGGTGCGGAATTCCTCCGTCACGGGCTGATCGAGCGCCTCGTTGTCGATGAGTTCGACGGGGGTGCTGGCCGGGATGCTGAACGGGTTGCCCTCATTGCTCATCAGCTGGTCGAGCATCTCGTCGATCTTCTCGGCGAGCAGGGCGGACTGCTGTTTCTCCAGCGCGATGCTCACGAGCTGAGCTCCAGTGCGCACCTGCAGGTAGAACGTGCGTGACCCAGGCAGACCGACGGTGCCGACGACGACCCGATCCGGCCAGGCGAACTCATGGACGATTGTGGGCATGGGGGTATTTTAGGCGACCGTTGTGTGCGGAGCCTGACCGGCTCCGCCGCCGACCGGCGCGTCGGCCGGAGGGGCGCCGGCGCCGAGCCAGGCGAGGTCGCCGGCATCCGTGTTGATGGCGTGCACGCTCGGCCTGCTGGGGCCGTAGCGCACGATCGAAACGGATGCCGGGCCCACTTCCAGGCGCTGGAAGAGGTCCAGATGCATGCCGAGCGCATCGGCCAGAACGGACTTGATGATGTCGCCGTGACTGACCGCGACCCACACCGCGCCGGGCCCGTGCTCGGCCTCGAAGGCCGCGTCGTGACGACGGATGGCGGCGACCGACCGGGCCTGCATGGTCGCCATCGACTCGCCGCCGGGGAAGGTGACGGCCGACGGCTGCGTCTGCACGGTCGACCAGAGCTGCTCCTTGGCGAGCTCACCGAGGGCGCGGCCCTGCCACTCGCCGTAGTCGCATTCGGTGATGCCCTCCTCCACCGGCGTCACGAGCGAGCCGGCCTGGCGGTCGAGGATGTGCTGGGAGGTCTGCCGGCAGCGTTCCAGGGGGCTCGACACCACGCCGACCAGCGGAACCACGGCCAGGCGCGTGCCCGTGCGGGCCGCCTGGTCCTGCCCGAGCTGGTCGAGCCGCACCCCGGGGGTGCGCCCGGCCAGCATTCCGGTGGCATTGGCGGTGGTGCGGCCGTGCCGCACGAGGATGACTGTGGCCATGGGTACAGCCTAGACAGGCGGATGCGGGGCGCCAGCCGACTGCCTGCTCCTCTAGGGTGTGAACACCGTCCACCTCAGGAAGCAGGAACATGGGCTTCGACCTCGCGGGCAAGACCGCACTTATCACCGGCGCCAGCGCGGGCATCGGCAGTGACTTCGCTCGGGCGTTTGCCGCGAAGGGGACGAACCTGGTTGTTGTGGCCCGCCGGACAGGCCGGCTGGAGGCTCTCGCATCCGAATTGCGGGAGAAGAACGGGATCGACGTCACCGTTATTTCGCAGGACCTGAGCGAGCCCGGTGCGGCCGTCGCCGTCGACAAGCATCTCCTCGGCCACGGAATCACCGTGGATGTTCTGGTGAACAACGCCGGATTCGGAACCCACGCCCGCCTGATCGACGAAGACCGGGCCCGCCTGCAGGCGGAGATCACCCTGAACATCAGCACGCTGGTCGACCTGACGGCCGCCTTCCTGCCCGCGATGCTGGCGCGAGGCTCGGGCATCATCGTGAACATCGCCAGCACCTCGGCGTACCAGCCCGTTCCGGGGATGGCGGTCTACGCGGCAACGAAGGCGTTCGTCTTGTCGTTCACCGAGGCGGTCTGGGGCGAGACCCACGACACCGGAGTGCGCGTTTTCGCGGTGAGCCCGGGTTCCACCGACACCGAGTTCTTCGACGTCGCCGGTTGGCAGTCGCCGGGCAGACGGGTGCCGGCCGCCGCCGTCGTCGACGTGACCCTTGCCGCCATCACGGCACGAAAATCGGTGCCGTCCGTGGTTGTCGGTGCGCGCAACCGGGTCACGTCAGCTCTCGTCAAGTTCATCCCGCGCAAAACGGTGATCAACCTCACCGGTTCGATCTTCCTGCCCCGGGGCTAGCTCAAGCGGTTACGCCTCGACGGCATCGCGGCGCACCCTGTGGAGGCGGGCTCACGTTCTACCGTGCGCCCGCTTCCACAACCTGCGCCGCGACCTCGGCCGCGACCGTGGCCGGGCCACCGATGGTGGAGCTGGTGGAGATGGTGGAGCTGGAGGAGCCCCGGGTACACCTAGTCGGCCGGGTCGGTGATGAAACCCTCAGCGAGCATCCAGGCATAGGCCACATCGGCGGGTTCGGCGCCGTCGACGTCCACCTGACGGTTCAGGCCGCGCAGCACCTCGTCGGTCAGCTTCGGCGAGATCTCGGCGAAGATCTCTTCCAGCCCGGGATGGGCCTCGATCGTCTCGGTGAAGAAGACCGGCGCCACGTTGTACGCCGGGAAGAACGCGAGATCGTCGATCAGAACTGTGAGGTCGAGCGCGTCGAGGCGACCGTCGGTCGTGAAGACCTCGCCGAAGTTGCAGGCTCCGTCGTCGGTCGCACTGTAGATGGCACCCGTGTCATAGATGCCGATGTTGCTGTCGGGCACGCCGTCGGCGGTGCCGCGTTCCAGTCCGTAGCGGGCGAGCATGGGATTCATGCCGTCCGGCCGGGAGTTGAATTCGGCCTCGACGCAAAAAGTACGATCCTCGACCGGCAGCGCGGCGAGTTCGGACATTGTCGTGATGCCGCCGAGCTCGGCGACCGCCTCACTGCGCACAGCCATGGCGAAAGTGTTGTTCATCGGTGCCGGCGTGCCCCAGGTGACACCGTTCTCGATGTCGATGTCGTACACGGCTTGCCACATTTCGTCCTGGTCGGCGATCGCCTCCTCCTGACCGAGGTAGGTCAGCCACGCGGTTCCGGTGTATTCCCAGAGCACGTCGGCCTGGCCGGAGAGCAGCAGCTCGCGGGTCGGCTGACTGCCGGGCAGATTGCTCAGGTCGGTGACGTCGAACCCCGCGGCGATCCCGGCGATCACCGCGATCTTGCCGAGTAGCAGCTGCTCGGTGAAGCTCTTGGACGTGACCGTCAGCTCGACGCCCTCGGCACCGTCGAGCGGGGTGATCGATCCGGGTCCGACCGCGGGAACGTACGCGGTCGACGGCTTCAGGCCGCAGCCGGTCAGGACGACGGTGGAGAGGACGAGGACACCGGCTGCCAGAACCCAGCGGCTGAGCGGCGCGCGGCGGGTGCGAGAAGAGGAGCGGTACATCTAGAGTCCCTTCGGGCGGGCGACGTGTTCGACCACGCGGCCGATCCAGTCGATGAGCAGGGCGAGCAGAGCCACCAGCAGAGCCCCGGTGACCAGCACAGGGGTGAGGCTGAGATTGACGCCCGTGATGATCAGGATGCCGAGTCCGCCACCATTGACGAACGTGGCCAGGGCGGCGGTGCCCACCAGCAGAACCAGGGCGGTCCGCACGCCCGACAGCATGACCGGCACGGCCAGCGGGAGCTCCACGCGGAACAGCACGGCGGCGGAACTCATGCCCATGCCTCGTCCGGCCTCGACGAGGCGGGCGTCGACCTGCTGCAGGCCGACCATGGTGTTACGCAGCACCGGAAGCACCGCGTAGAGCACGAGGCTCAGCGTCGCGGCCCAGAAGCCGAAGCCGACCCAGAACGCGAGCAGCACGACGACGCCGATCGCCGGGGCGGCCTGCCCGACGTTGGCGATCGCGAGCACCGGAGCGGTCAGAAACCGCAGGGGCCTGCGGGTCAGCGCGATTCCCAACGGAATCGCGATGACCAACACGATCACCGCGGCCAGCAGGGTGAGCTGGATGTGCTCCACGGTGTAGACCCAGAGCGCGGCCGGGGCGAGGGTGGTGAGCTCGATCGGCGAGAGGTTGGCGGTCAGGAGCCAGATCACGAGAGCGAGGAACGCGAGCAGGATGCCGGCCAGCTGGTAGACCAGTCCCCGCCAGGACAGCCACCGGGCGCGGGCACGACTTACCGGTGCGGCCGGCGCGGCCGGTTCGCCAGGCAGGTGGACGGCCGAGTCGCCGCCGGCAATGTCGGCTTCTGAGTTCAGGGTGCGGGTATTCACTGAACGTCCCGCGCGTCGGCGCCGCTGCTCTCGGTCTCGCTCTGGTCCGCCTCAGCGGCGGACGTCTGGGTCTGCGTCTGCGCCTGGAACAGTCCGGTGTTCAGCCCGACCGGCGCCTGGTCGGACTCGAGCCCGGCAGCGGTCTGGGACCGGGTGATGGCGTCCATGACGGTTTGCACGTCGACGACGCCCTTGAACATATCGCGACGGCCGGTGACCAGCGCGGCCCCGGCGTTCGAGACGAGCATCGTGTCGAGCGCGTCATTGAGCGTGGCCCGGTAGCCGACGACCGGGAGTTTCGGGTCGGGAACGTCGCTGATGACCTGGAGACGGCCGAGGTTGCGCCGGGAAAGCCTCTGGATGGGACGGCGACGCTCATCGACGATGACCGCGTGACCGTGGCCGGCCTCGACGACGCGGGCCAGGACATCCGCTGCCCGTTCTCCGGGGGTGCCCACGACGGCGGCGCTGAGGCCGACTTCCTCCACCCGGGTCAGGGTGAGCTGCTTGAGGCCGGCGCCGGATCCGATGAAGTTTTCGACGAATTCGTTGGCCGGGTCGCCGAGGATGCGTTCCGGGGTGTCGTACTGCTCGAGCTGGGCGCCCTCGTTGAAGATCGCGATC
>DATISQ010000319.1:0-4418 GCA_035581905.1 Cryobacterium sp. | reverse complement strand
GCGCAGGAAGTCGGCGGTCGCCTCGACGGTCTTGCGGCTGAGGGCGTAGACGATGCCGGCATCCGTGGGGTGCTCGGCCTTGATGAAGGCCAGCAGCTGCTTGCGCGGCTCGGCCTTGCCGACGATGCGGTACTGGATGTTGGGCCGGTCGAAGCTGGCGACGAAGTGCCGCGCGGCGCCCATCTGCAGCCGGGTGGTGATCTCTTTGTGGGTGGCGTCGGTGGCCGTGGCGGTGAGGGCGATGCGGGGCACGTCGGGCCAACGGTCGGCCAGCTCGGACAGGGCGAGGTAGTCGGGCCGGAAGTCGTGCCCCCACTGCGACACGCAGTGGGCCTCGTCGATGGCGAACAGGGCGATGGTGCCCCGGTCGAGGAAGCGTTTGGTGGCCTCGGAGGAGAGTCGCTCGGGGGCCACGTAGAGCAGGTCGAGGTTGCCGGCGAGGTAGTCGCGTTCAACCTGGCCGCGGGCGGCGGAGTCCTGGCTGGAGTTGAGGAACGCGGCGCGCACGCCCACGGCGGTGAGCGCGTCGACCTGGTCTTGCATCAGGGCGATCAGCGGCGAGATGACGATTCCGGTGCCCTCCCGCACGAGCGAGGGGATCTGGTAGCAGAGGCTCTTACCGCCGCCGGTGGGCATCAGGACGACCGCGTCGTTGCCGCCGATGACCTGATCGATGATGGCGGCCTGTTCGCCGCGGAACGAGTCGTAGCCGAAGACCGTGCGCAGGGCCTCGCCGGCGGTCGCGAACTTCGCGGTGGCCCGGCGGGGCGGGGCGGCAGGCGCGCGCACCGCGGATGCCGCGGCGCGGCCGGCCGGGGCAGGCTCCCAGTCCGTGGCTCCGCCGGCATAACCGTCAGGCGGCGGCGGCGCATCGAATTCGTCGGGTGGTTCGAACTCGTCAGGATTCCACGGTATTTCGGCGTTCCAACTCACCCGGTAACTCTACCTGCGCCCTCCGACACGGCCGCGCCGGGACATCCGTTCGCGGAGGAAGGCTTTCACGGAGGACGGAGAGCGCACTCGCTAAGCTCATTTTCTATGCTTACCGCGGTCCTCGGCCTCACCGGCGCACTCATCTTCGGCAGTGCCGACTTCCTCGGCGGGCTCGCCGCCAAGCGCATGAGCTCCCTGCTCGTGACGGCCGTCGCCGCGGCATCCGGACTCGTGGCCCTGCTGCTCACCCTCCCGTTCGTTGCGGGGGTCTGGTCGCCTACGGCGGTGCTGTGGGGCGGACTTTCCGGGGTCAGCGGTGCAATCGCGATCTCGCTGCTCTACGCCTGCCTCGCGATCGGGCCGATGAGCATCCTGTCGCCGCTCACGGCCGTGGTGTCGGCGGTCGTGCCGATGACGGTGGGGCTGGCCGGCGGCGACCGGCTCGCCCCGATCGGCTACTGGGCGCTCGGCCTGGCCCTCGTGGCGGTGGTGCTCGTGGGTTTCGTGCCCGAGCGCGGCGCCGTGCGGCCGAGCCTGCTCGGCGTGCTGATGGCCCTCGGCTCCGGCACGATGATCGGCGCCTTCATGGTCATGATCGACCTGACCCCGGCGGACAGCGGGCTCGTGCCCCTGGTGATGAACCGGGCGGTGAATGCGTCGATCATGTTCTCCGTGGTCGGGCTGCTCGCCCTGGTCGCACTGCGCCGGCGCCGGGCGCTGGTGCCGGCCCGGTCGGATTCGGATTCGGATTCGGATTCGGATTCGGCCTCGGCCTCGGCGTCGATGCCGGCCACGGATGCCCCGCCGCCCCCGCGCTCGACGCTCGCCATCGGGCTGCGGCTGGCTGTGGCCTGTGGTGTGCTCGACGTCCTGGCGAACGTGCTGCTGCTGCTCGGCATGCGCGCCGGCGACCTCAGCGTGATGAGCGTGCTCACGGCCATGTACCCGGCCGGGACGATCCTGCTCGCCGCCGTGGTGCTCCGGGAACGGATCGCGCCCGTGCAGTGGCTGGGCCTCGCGCTCGCCCTGACCGCCGCCGGAATGCTCGCGCTGGCCTGACGAACCGGCGCCCAGTCGGCATCCGTTCACCGCGCGCGCCGCCTCACACCGTCACCCACTCGTTATCTGCGGGGCACCCCGAGGGCCTTGCCTCTGGCGCCGGTGCCACGGTACTGTCGGGCCACACCTGAATTAGTGACCGATTGGTCGGTCACTAATTATCTGTTCCTCTGAAGGAGATTCCAATGAAGAAGTCTCGTCTGCGTTTCATCGCGCCGATTGCCGTGATCACAGCCCTTGCGCTGGCCGGATGCAGCACCTCGAACCTGGGGGGAACGGCCGAGGCCGACCCCGCCGCGGAGGCCGGCCCGATCAAGATCGGCGCGGTTCTCGACGTCACCGGCGTCGGCGCCAGCCTCGGCGTGCCGGAGCAGAACACCCTCAACATGCTGGCCAAGCAGCTCAACGAAGACGGCGGCATCGGCGGCCGCGAGGTCGAGCTCACCATCATCGACAACCAGTCGACCGAGGACGGCTCGGCCAAGGCCACCAGCAAGCTGATCGAGAGCGACCAGGTCGACATCATCATCGGCGCGTCCCGCACCGGGCCCAGCCTGGCGATGTGCCCGATCGCGGAAGCCGCAAGGGTCCCGATGATCTCCGTCGCGGCCAACGTGGCCATCGTCGAGGGCTCGGAGTGGGTCTTCAAGACCGCGCAGAACGACGTCGTCGTGCTCGAGACCATCCTGAACGACGCCGAGGACAAGGGCTACACCAAGCTGGCCCTCGTGCGTGACGCGTCCGGCTTCGGCGAAGGGGTCGCGGACTACATCACCGAACTCGGCGCCGAGCGCGGCATCACTCTCGTCATGACGGAGTCCTTCGAGCCGAGCGCGACCGACTTCACCCCGCAGATGACCAACGTGCGCAGCTCGGACACCGACGCCGTCATCATCTGGGGCATCAACCCCTCGGCCGGCCTGGCCCAGAAGGCCTACGTGCAGCTCAGCGTGAACAAGCCGGTCTACCACTCGCACGGCATCTCCAACCAGGCGTTCTTCGACGCAGCCGGCGACGCGGCCAACGGCGTCCTCGCCCCGATGGGCCGCCTGCTCGTCGCCGACCAGCTGGATGCCGATAACGCCCAGCGCGAGGTCATCGAGAAGTTCCAGGCGGACTACAGCGCGGCGTACGGCGAGCAGCCGTCCGGTTTCGCCGGCCACGCGTTCGACGCCTGGCACATCGCCGTCAACGCGATCGAGGCCGCCGGCACCGACCCGGATGCCCTGCGCGATGAGCTCGAAAAGGCCGAGTTCACCGGGGTCTCCGGTGTCTTCGCGATGAGCGCGGAGAACCACTCCGGCCTCGACGCGTCCGCCCTCATCCTGGCTGAGGCTCAGGATGGTCGCTGGAACCTCGTCAAGGACTGATCGTGCTCACTGATTTCCTGCAGTTGACGGTGGCAGGGCTCTCACAGGGATCTGTGTACGCCCTGCTCGCCGTCGGCCTGATCGCCGTCTACACGGTGCGCCACGTCATCAACATCGCCCAGGGCGAGTTCGCGATGCTGGCCGGACTGGGTTCCGCCTGGCTCACCGTCGCCGGAATGCCGCTCCTGCTCGCGATCCTGGTCGCCATCCTCTCGGTGACCCTCGTGGCCATCGCGATGGACCGGCTGATCATCGCACGGGTGAAGAAGCTGACGCCGCTCATCTCCATCATCCTGACCCTCGGCGTCTCGACTCTGCTGCAGGCGATCATGCTGCTGGCCTGGGGACCCGAGGCCAAGGGGGTGCCCCTGTTCCCGGGGACCAACATCCTGATCGGCGGGGTGAGCATCCGTTCTCAGGAATTCTGGATGATCGGCGCCCTCGTCGTGGTCGGCGGCGGAATCGTGCTCTTCTACGAGAAGTCGCGCTGGGGTAAGGCCCTGCGGGCGTGTGCGGAGCAGCCCGTTGCGGCGCGCATCGTGGGGATCTCCCCGGTCACCGCGTCGGTGCTGGCCTTCGCGATTGCGGGTTTCGTCGGGGGTGTCGCCGGCGTGGTGGCCTCCCCGATCTACCTCTCGCTCTGGTCGGGCGGCGTGCTGCTCGGCCTCAAGGGCTTCGTCGCCGCCGTCCTGGGCGGCTTCGTCTCCTTCCGTGCCGCGATCGTCGGGGCTCTCCTGCTCGGCATGATCGAGGCCTACGTGGCCGGCTACGTCTCATCCGGTCTGAGGGACGGCGCCGCCTTCCTCATCCTCATCCTTGTGCTCGTCGTCCGTCCCCAGGGCCTCGTTCTCAAGCCCACAGCGGTCAGGGTGTAGCCAAATGACACATGCAACCACACCAGCCTTCACCGGAACTCGCTCCCCCGGCGCACGATTCTGGGCAAACAACAAGAGCGCGCTGATCGGCTGCGGCGTGCTCGTCGCGCTGATGATCGTGATCCCCTTCACGGCCAGTTCTTCGGTCATGAACATCGTCGTGTTCGCCATGATCTTCGCC
>DATISQ010000318.1:0-4400 GCA_035581905.1 Cryobacterium sp. | reverse complement strand
CACCAGGCTGGTGCCCGCGGCACGGAGGTAGGGAATCGAGGCAGGGTCGGTCGGCGACGGGGCCGGGACTGGAGACATCAATTCCGTTACTGCTCACTTCTCATCGTTTACTGCGGTGATGGTGCTGTGTTGCTGGTGGTGATGATGCTACTTATTGACCGGGATCGACTGAGCCTCGAGCGCGTCGATCGTGCTCTTCTGCGCGCTCGTGAGAGCCTCCGACAGCGTTCCCTGACCGGTGACCGCGCCCTTGAACCCGTCAGAGGTGTCGTTGTAGACCTGAGTCATGGTCGGGCCCCAGACGAAGTCGGGTGAGACCTGACCGGATGCCTCGGCGAACACGTCGTAGATGGCCTGGCCGCCGTAGAACTCGACGCCTTCCTTGAGGGCCGGCAGTTCGAGGCCGCTCTTGGCGGCGGGGTACAGGTTGACCGACTCGTTCAGCATCGTGAGCGCCTCGTCCGAGGTGTTCAGCCACAGCGCGAACTGGGCAGCCTCGTAGGGGTGCTTGGAGCCATTGAAGACCGCGGTGGACGAGCCACCCCAGTTGCCGGCGGCGGTGTCGCCGGACTCCCACTGCGGGGAGAGGGCCACGGCCCACTTACCGGCGGTGTCCGGAGCGCCGCTGGCGATGGAGTTCGCACCCCAGGCCGCGGAGTTCCAGGTCCAGTTGGATCCGGTGTTGTAGGCGTTGTTCCACTCGTCGGTCCACGGCGGGTTGGTCGACACGAGGTCGCGGTCGATCAGGTCCTGCCAGTAGTCGGCGACCTTGACGGATTCGGGGCTGGTCAGGTCGACGGTCCAGTTGTCGCCGTCGTTCTCGAACCATTTTCCGCCGGCCTGCCAGACGAATCCGGCGAACTGGTTGATGTCACTCTGGGAGAAGTTGGTGATGTACCCGCCGGTGGCGCGCACGGCCTCGGCGGCGACCGCGAATTCCTCCCAGGTGGTCGGGATCGCGATGTTGTTGGCCTCGAAGAGGTCGGCGCGGTAGTACATGGCCATGGGCCCGGCGTCCTGCGGCACCGCGTACACGGCGTCATCCTCACCGAAGTTGACCTGTCCCCAGGTCCAGTCCACGAAGTCGTCCTTGGCCTCGAGCACACCTTCACAGGAAGCCAGGTTCATCAGGCCGTCCTGCACGCGGAAGTTCGGGAGGGCGTCGTATTCGATCTGGCCGAGGTCGGGCGCGTTGCCGGCCTTGAGCTGATTGAAGAAGTTCTGGTAAGTGCCGCCGTTGCCATTCGGGCCGGTCTGCACCTTCACCTGGACGTCGGGGTTCTCCGCGTTCCAGACTGCCGCAACGTCTTCCATCCCAGGGATCCAGGTGGTGAACGTGAGGTCGACCTTGCCCTCGGACGGTTCACAGGCGGCGGCATCTCCGCCGGACGTGGCCGAACCCGACGCGCAGCCGGTCAGCACGACCGTGGCCGCGGTGAGCAAGGCGTCGGCGGCTGCTCTCTTCGTGATTTGCATTGACTCTTCTTTTCTCTTGGGGGGGATTGTGCAGCTGGGGGGTTACTTCACGGAGCCGGCGCTGAGGCCGTTTCGCCAGAAGCCCTGAAGCAGCAGGAAGATGATGATCAGCGGAATGATCGACAACAGGGCGCCGATCAGGACGTAGTCGCGCAGGAAGGGGATCTGGTTGACTTGCGAGTTCCAGGCGTAGAGGCCGAGCGTCACCGGGAACAGGGTTTCGTCGCGGAGCATGATCAGCGGGAGGAAGAAGTTGTTCCAGATGGCGACGAACTGGAAGAGGAAGACGGTGACCAGGGCCGGCACCATCATCCGGACCGAGACCGTGAAGAAGGTGCGCAGCTCGCCCGCGCCGTCGAGGCGGGCAGCCTCGATCAACTCGTCGGGCACGCTGGCCGAGGCGTAGATGCGAGCCAGGTACACCCCGAACGGGCTGACCAGGCTGGGCAGGAACACCGCCCAGAACGTGTTGGTCAGGCTGATCTGGCTGAAGATCAGGAACAACGGCAGGGCCAGCGCCGTCGCGGGCACGAGCACGCCGCCGAGCACGACGTTGAAGATCAGTTCGCGGCCCGGGAAGTTGTACTTGGCCAGGGCGTACCCGCACATACCGGCGATGACGGTGCCCACGAGGGCGCCCACACCGGCGTACAGTGCGCTGTTGAGCATCCACTTGAGGTAGACGCCGTCGCGGTAGGTCACCAGGTTTCCGATGTTCTCGAACAGGGAGAAGTCGGCGAACCAGAGCGGGTTCGTGCTGTTGAACTGAGCGCTGTTCTTGGACGCCGCGACCAGCAGCCACCAGATCGGCACCAGGAAGTAGAGCGTGAAGACGCCCATCACGATCATGGCGCTGACCCGGGCGAACGGGCTCTCGCGCTGGGCGCGCGGCGCCTTCGCCTCGGTGGAACGGATGCCGCGGGCCGGCTTGGCGGGGGTCAGGGTGCTCACTTGGCTTCCTTCCGCTGCGTGAACTTCAGGAATGTGAAGGAGAGGATGAACGTGGCCAGGGCAAGCACCACGGAGAACGCGGCTGCCAGGTTGAAGTTCGGGATCGACGAGGTGGAGTACACCGTCAGGTTCGGGGTGAACGTGCTGGTCACGGCCGAGCTGAAGCTGCGGAAGACCTGCGGTTCGGCGAGCAGCTGCAGGGTGCCGATAATCGAGAAGATCGCGGTCAGGATGATCGCCGGCATGATCAGAGGGATCTTGACCGACCAGGCGATGCGCAGCTGGCCGGCCCCGTCGAGGCGGGCGGCCTCGTAGAGTTCGGGCGGGATCGCCAGCAGCGCCGAGTAGATGATCAACATGTTGTAGCCCACGAACACCCAGGTGACGACGTTAGCGATGGCCCAGAGCACGAGGTCCGCCGAGAGGAAGTTGATGTTCTCGGTGACGGCGCGAAACGGCGACAGGTTGGGTGAGTAGAGGTAGCCCCACATGATCGCGGCGATGACGCCCGGCACCGCGTAGGGAACGAAGAACGCCAGCCGGAAGAACTTCTTGCCGCGCACGAGCGGCGAGTCCAGTAGCAGCGCGAACAGCAGCGCGAGGCCGAGCATGATCGGCACCTGCACGGCGCCGAAGGAGAGCACCCGGCCGATCGACTGCCAGAACGGTCCGTTCTGGAAGACCAGGATGTACTGGGTCAGTCCGCCGAAGACCTCGGTGGCCTGGCCGAAGGTGCCCTCGCGTTCGATCACGAGCAGCGACTGGTAGATCGCGTAGCCGATCGGCACGAGGTAGAACAGGGTGAACAGGGTGCCGAACGGCAGCACGAACGCGAGGATCGCGCCCTTGTGCTGCACGTGGGGCTTCGCTACGGCGGGCTTGGCGGTGCGGCGCTTTTTCCGGGCAGCGCTGCCCGGGGCATCCGTCAGGGGAAGTGCAGGTGCGCTCATAACGCGAGGTCCTCTCTAATCACGCGAACGGCTCCCGCCGGCACGCGCATAATTCGACCGACTGGTTCGTCGGTGACGAGTTCGTGGCCGTTGGCCGGAAGCTCGACGTCGTCCGGACCGTGGTTGATGATGAACAGGTAGCTGTTGGTGGCGCCCACGCGGCGCACCACCTCGATGGTTCCGGTGCGCTTTGACGTTCCGCCGCGCTCCGGGCCGAGCATGGTGACCCGGGCATGCTGGGCAATGGTGCGGACGAGGTCCCGCAGGGCGCCGGCCTCCAGTGCGGTGGCGACGTACCAGGCTGTGCCGTCTCCGTGCCGGTTGCGGGTGATGGCGGGGGTGCCGGGCAGCGGCCCGTCGAGGTAACTCGCGACCACCTCGGCGGTGTCGACGCGCAGGCGTTCGCTCCACAGGCTCGCGGCGGCGCCGGAGTCGAGGGCGAGAACGTGCCCGGGCAGCAGCGGGGAGAACTCCTCCACCGTGATGCCGAGGATCTCGCGGAACGCGCCGGGGTAGCCGCCGGTGCGCACCCGGTCGTCTTCGTCGACGATGCCGCTGAAGAAGGTGATCAGGGCGTGGCCGCCGGCCGCGACATAGGCGCTGAGGTTCTCGGCCTGCGCGTCGGACACCAGGTAGAGGGTCGGGACGACGACGAGGCGGTAGCCCGAAAGGTCGGCATCCGGGGAGACGACGTCGACCGTGACGCCGAGCTCGTGCAGGGCCGTGTAGGCGGCGTGCACCTGGTCGAGGTAGCGCACCGCGTGGGAGGGACGGGATTCCCCGTCGCCCGCCCACCAGGATTCCCAGCTGAAGAGGATCGCGGCATCCGCCACGACCCGGCTGCCGGTGACCTCGCCCAGCCGGTCGAGGGTCGCACCCAGGGCCACGACCTCGCGCCAGAGCACGGTGTCGGTGCCGGCGTGGGGCACCAGCGCGGAGTGGAATTTCTCCGACCCCTGCAGGGAGGCGCGCCACTGGAAGAAGCAGATGCCGTCGGCGCCGCGGGCGACGTGGGCGAGGGAG
>DATISQ010000317.1:0-4681 GCA_035581905.1 Cryobacterium sp. | reverse complement strand
CCGCACCGGTCCCACCACACCGAGGCAGTAGTCTGTGACCAGCGCAGCACACCCGGGGGGAAGAGCCGCATCGTGAGCATGAAGGATGTTTCAGTGTCGAGCACTGCTCGTCGACGTATCCGTTCATTCTCGGTCTGGGTGTGGGCTCTTGGCGCAGTGGTGCTTTTCTTCGGCGCGCTGAACACCTACTCCGACCTCGGAATCGGCCAGGACGGACTGGCGCTCATCGACGACGGGGTGAACCCGTGGGACGTCGAGGACCCGCCCGTCTTCGAACCGGACGGCACCACGTATTCGGGCCAGGGCAGCGGCCTGATCAGGATTCCCATCGAGGATCACGACCAGGGTCCCTACCTGGTGAGCCTGGTCGCCGGCGACTACGTCGACCTGTACATGACCGAAGCCGACGATCTCGGCCGGCCCATCGACGACCGCGGCTACCCGACCAACGTGGACACTCTCTACGACCCTGAGGATGAGATCCTCCTCCTCCCGCCCGACGCCGACCTCGAGCTGTGGGTGAACACCGAGGACCCCTGGGAATTCACGCTTCAGAAGGCCCAGGTCGCCGAGATCACCGACGGGTTCGCCAGCGGCACGGGCAACGACTTCCTCGTCTACCGCGGCGACGCGGTCAGCGCCCGCTTCCTGCACAAGGGCGAAGGGATCTTCTACCTGACCGTGCAGACCCTCGGGCAGGAGGCGGACCAGACCCTCATCGAGTACGGCGACGTCGACGAGCGCCAGTCCTGGGACCCGACCGAGGCCGTCTACTTCTCCATCGAGTCCGACGCTGGCCGAGGCGCCTGGTCCGTCGATATCGACGAACTGGCGACGGATGCGCCACCGACGCCCGACACCCCGAAAGGAACGCCATGAGTTTCGCCCAGACGCTCGACCAGGCCTTCAAAGCCCGCCTGCCGCTGTTGTACATCGAGACCAGCGAGGAGGTGCGCGCGCTCGAAGCAATCACCCGCGCCGCCCAGGCGCTGCGGCGTCCGCGCGAGGTCTGGACCTGGACGAGCGCGACTGGGCTGATCGGCCCCGAAGGCAAGGGCGTCACCAACACGGCGACCCCCGCCCGGGCGCTCGACCACATCGTCGGCATCCCCGAGAACGCGGTCTTCGTCTTCTGCGACCTGCACGCCTACTTCGGCACCGAGCAGCGCCCCGGCGACCCGGTCATCATCCGCAAGGTCCGCGAGACCGTTCTCGAGCTTCGACACGCGGATGCCGCCCGTGCGCTGATCGTGACGGCCCCGGTGCGCGCCATCCCGCCGGAACTGGACAAGCTCGCCCACCTGCTCGAATTCCCGCTGCCGGACACGACCGAGCTGCGGCAGATGCTCGACGCGATGATCCAGAACAACGCGTCGGGCAGCGGCCGAATCAAGGTGCAGGCCGACGAGAAGACCCTCGAGGCCCTCGTGCAGGCGGCGCGGGGGCTCACCATGTCGGAGGCCGAGAACGCGTTCGCCCGGGCCATGGTCGACGACGGCCAACTCGCCTCGGGCGACATCACCGTCGTGCTGGACGAAAAGCGTCAGATCGTCAGCAAGTCCGGTCTGCTCGACTTCGTCACCAAGGCGCTCGATCTCGACTCCGTCGGCGGTCTGAACAACCTCAAGCGCTGGCTGTCCCGGCGCGACGGCTCCTGGCTGGCCGAGGCCGAGGAGTTCGGCCTGCCCGCCCCCAAGGGCGTGCTCATCACCGGCGTGCCCGGCTGTGGAAAGTCCCTCACCGCGAAAGCGATGGCCGCCTCCTGGGGGCTGCCGCTGCTGCGGCTGGACATCGGCCGGATCTTCTCCGGACTCGTCGGCTCGTCGGAGCAGAACCTCCGCACCGCCCTCGCCACCGCGGAGGCCGTCGCCCCGTGCATCCTCTGGGTCGATGAGATCGAAAAGGGCTTCTCCAACACCACCGGCACCGGCGACTCCGGCACCACCGCCCGGGTCTTCGGCTACTTCCTCACCTGGATGCAGGAGAAGGAGCATCCGGTGTTCGTCGTCGCCACGGCCAACAACATCGACTCGCTGCCGCCGGAGTTCATGCGCAAGGGCCGTTTCGACGAGATCTTCTTCGTCGACCTGCCCACCAGTGTGGAACGGCGCGCGATCTGGACCATTCAGCTCGCCTCCAAGGCCACCGGCGGCAACGGTCTCGCGGCCATCGGGGCCGCCGACGTCGAGAAGCTCGTCGCCGACAGCGAGAACTATTCGGGCGCCGAGATCGAGCAGGCCGTGATCGTGGCCCTCTACGAGGCCTTCGCCGAACGCCGCCCGGCGACCCTGCGCGACCTCACCGAGGCGATCACCAACATGATCCCGCTCGCCGTGACCCAGTCGGAGGAGGTACAGACCATCCGCGCCTGGGCCGAGGTCCGCGCCGTGCGGGCCACGGGCAGCGAGGACATCGACCCCGACGAAGACGCGCTCGTCGGCGCCATCGATAACGGTGCGGGGCTCTCCAGCCGTCGCGGCGGACGCACCGTGGATTTCTAAGGACTCCCCATGACAGACAAGCAGCTCATCGTGCAGGTCCGCCCCGACGGCAGCGTGCACGCCGAAACCCTCGGCATGCACGGCAACGAGTGCCTCGACTACATCGCCGTGCTCGAGAATATGCTCGACGCCGAGACCACCGCGTCATCGTTCACGGATGCCTACGCCCAGGTCGAGGCGGAGCAGGAGACGACGGCAGAGAACTGGGACGGCGCCCGGTGACCCTGCTCGGGACACCGCGGGTGCGCGGCGCGAGCTCCGCGCTCGGCACGAGCCGTGCACTCGGCACTGTCGAACCCGCCGAACGACCCGGCGTCGAACTGCGCTGGTCACGGTTCCTGCCCGCGACGACGGCTGAAGGGCCCGGCCGGCGCGCCGCCCTCTGGGTGCAGGGCTGCAGTGTGCGCTGCCCCGGCTGCTTCAACCCGCAGCTATGGGCCGAGGCCGGAGGCCGGCTCGAGAACACGGCCGATCTGGCCGCGAGATGGGTGACGGATGCGCGCGGCGCAGGCGCCCAGGGAATCACCCTTCTCGGCGGCGAACCTTTCGACCAGGCTGCGGGGCTGTCGGCGATCGCCGAGGCCTTCCGTGCCGCCGGGATGAGCGTGATGACCTTCTCCGGGTACACCCTCGAGTCGCTCACCGAGTGGTCGGCGGCACGTGCCGACATCGCCCGGCTGCTCGCCGCCACCGACCTACTCATCGACGGCCCCTACCTCCGCGACCGGCCCGATGCCCTGCGACCCTGGCTCGGCTCGACCAACCAGGGCATTCGCGCGCTCACCCCCGTCTACGCGGCCGAGGTTGCCCGCATCGAACGAGACGGCGGGCTCGACCGGCTGGAGATCCGCATCCGCCCCGACGGGCAGGTCGACGTGAATGGCTGGGCCGGAGACGCCGCCCTCGAGCAACTTCTGCACGACCTCGGCCCGCGCCAGGACCGTCCCACACCGCACCGTCCCACACCGCACCGGCCCGGAACGAAAGCGAGACTCGCATGAGTGTCACCCTGATCCTCCTTCCGCTCGCCCTGGCCGCAGCCGCCGCGGCCGGCGGCGTCGGTTTTCTCGGTGCCGCGGTCACGGCGAAGGGCGGGAACGACTCCGGGCCGGCCGCCGAGATTCGGGTGCGCACCCGAATGAAAGACAGCACTCTGCTCGCCGACGCCCTGACCAACCTCGGTGCCTCCGCGATCGACGTGTCGCGCACCCGCGTCACCGCGGAACTCGACGGTGTCTCGCTCAGCATGACCCTCACCGACGACGGCGTGTGGGAGGCCCACGTCGAAGGCCGGGACGGGAACGAGGTCACTCTCGTCAGCGCGACCGACCTTCTGCAGCGACTGGACGGCGAGTATGCCGCGATGGTGCAGCGGGCCGTCGCGGAGAAGATCCGCGCTCGCGCGGAGAGCTCGGGATTCGACCTCGTCTCGGAGACCAGGGAAGCGGATGACACCGTGACCATGGTGCTCAACGTTCGAGCCCAGGGGTGACGATCCGATGACGAATACGGCGAGCGCGACGAGCGCGA
Source organism: Cryobacterium sp. (assembly GCA_035581905.1). GTDB lineage: Bacteria > Actinomycetota > Actinomycetes > Actinomycetales > Microbacteriaceae > Cryobacterium. The sequence continues at coordinate 650 of DATISQ010000317.1, read as the reverse complement.
GGGGACCGTCGATCCGCTGGCGCCTGGGCGTGAGCTCCTGGTTGCTGCTCCTTCTCGTCGGTGGCGGAGCCCTGGCCTGGCTGGCGTTCGGGCTCCTCGCCGGAATCGCCCGGCGTCGGTCCTGGGGGATCTTCGCCGGGGTGTACGCGGTGGCCGCCATCGCCGTGCGGGTGCCGGACGGCGAGGTAGGGCAGATCGCCCAGGGCACCCTCTTCCTGGTGGTGCTGCTGCACGGCCTGATCATCAATCAGGGCTGGCTCCTGCTGCTCTGGGGCCGGCAGGAGAACGGCCTCACGCTCATCGGCACTCCGCGTGGCACCCCGCGTGGCACCCCGCGCGGCAAGAGCCCTCGGCCCAGAGCTGCGGTAGCTCCCCGCCGGCGCGCGGCGGCGGTCACGAAGGAAGCAGTCCCGAAGGAAGCCGAGAAGCTGCTCAGCGGCGGCGGCACGTCGAGGTCTGACTACGTCGCCGATACGCCGACATCGACGCGTTCGAAGCCTGTCGCCGCGGCCGAACTGGTCGACGTGAACACGGCGAACCAGCGCACGCTCGCGAAGCTCCCCGGCATGGACCGTGAGCTGGCGAAGGCGGCGGTCACCGAGCGCAGCAAGCGCGGCGGCTTCGCCTCCCTCGACGCCTTCGCCGCGTCG
>DATISQ010000316.1:0-2451 GCA_035581905.1 Cryobacterium sp. | reverse complement strand
CCCTTCTGGTTTCGTCGTAAGCGGAGGATTCCCCTGGACGACAATCTCTGGCTCGTAGTCGGGCTCGGCAACCCCGGGCCCGACTACGCCGGTAACCGACACAACGTCGGCCACATGGTGGCTGCCGTGCTCGCCGACCGTCTGTCGGCGAACTTCAAGAACCACAAAACGAATTCGTCGGTCGCCGAGGGGCGCAGTTTCCCCGGCGGCCCGAAGCTGGTGCTGGCCAAGCCGAACACATATATGAACGTGTCCGGCGGGCCGGTGGCCGCTCTGCTGCGCTTCTACTCGTTGCAGCCCGCGCACCTGATCGTCATCCACGACGACCTCGACCTCCCGTTCGACACGATGAAGATCAAGGTCGGCGGCGGCCACGGCGGTCACAACGGCCTGCGCGACATCATCGCCGCCGCGGGCACGAACGAGTTCATCCGCATCCGGATGGGCATCGGGCGCCCGCCCGGCCGCCAGCCGGCCGCGGACTTCGTGCTGAAGGACTTCGCATCGACGGAGCGCCCGGCCCTGCCCAACCTGTTGACGGATGCCGCGGACGCGATCGAACTCATCGCCGCCGAGGGCGTCACCGCCGCGCAGCAGAAGTTCCACGCCCCCTAGCCTCCCGCGACAGTGCCCGTTCCGGTCGAGAGTGACCCGCGCAACGGGCACTCTCGACCGGAACGGGGCACCGGGACGCCCGGGTTGGCGTCCAGCCGGGTTGCGTAGACTTGTCCGGTGACTCTCCAGGGCTTAATTGCCACACTTTCGCGCGCCTCCACATTCGACAACGCCCTCGCCTTCGCGAACCGGGACGTCGATTTCTCCCTCACCGAGGGGCTTCGGGCGCCACTGCTCGCCGCGTTGCTCGAGCAGCGCGTCCGGCTGGGCAAGGCCCCGGCCCTGCTCCTGATCACCGCCACCGGGCGGGAGTCGGAGTCGCTGCACGAGAACCTCGCCGGCTTCGCCGCCGACGCCGAAATCATCGACTTCCCGGCCTGGGAGACGCTCCCGCATGAGCGGCTCAGCCCGAGCGCCGAAATCGTCGGCAAGCGCCTCTACGCCCTGCGACGGATGCGTGAGTGGGAGGAGAGCGACCCCGCCGCACGGCGCCCCCTGATCGTCATCGCTTCCGTGCGCGCCGCGCTGCAGCCCGTGGCCGACAACCTCACCGACTACGAGCCGATCGAGCTGGTCGCCGGAGCGCGCGGCCACGACCTTTCCACCATCGCGCGACAGCTCGTCGACGTGGCCTATGCGCGGGTGGACATGGTAACCCGGCGCGGTGAGTTCGCCGTGCGCGGCGGCATCCTCGACGTCTTCCCGTCGATCGCCCCGCACCCCTTCCGGGTCGAGTTCTTCGGCGACGAGGTCGAGCAGATCCGGGCGTTCTCGGTCGCCGACCAGCGATCCTTCCCCGACCCAGTCGACTCGGTGAGCCTGCCGCCGAGCCGCGAGATGCTGCTCAGCCCCGCCGTGCGGCAGCGCGCCCGGGAGATGCAGCACGAGTTCCCGAGCCTGTCCGGCCTGCTCGCCAAGATCGCCGAGGGCATCCCGGTCGAGGGCATGGAGAGCCTGGCGCCCGCCCTCGTCGACCGGCTCGTGCCGATCACGCACTACCTGCCCGCGGAGGCGGCCGTCGCCGTCATCTCGCCCGAACGCGTCGCGTCCCGGGCGATCAGCCTCGCCGAGACCAACCGGGAGTTCCTCGGCGCCGCGTGGAGCGCCGCGACCGCGGGCGCCGAGGCCCCGATCGACCTGGAGTCCGGCGACTTCCTCACCCTCGGGCGGCTGCGGAGCGCCGTGCAGTTCAGTGCGCCCGGCGCCCCGGCGTCCGCGCACGTGTGGTGGACCCTGAGCTCCTTCCAGGCGGCGCCGACGGATGCCCCGGTGCTCCCCGAGCACCGCGAACTCGACGACCTGCTCACCGTGCGGGTCGAGGGCGACGCCGTGCCGAGCTTCCAGGGCAACGTCGAGGGCGCCGTCGGTCACCTGGCCGAACGGCTGAAGGCCGGCTGGACCGTCGGGATCGTCGCCCAGGGAGCCGGGCTGGTCGAACGCGCCGCCGACGTGCTGGCCGAGCGGGAGCTCCCCGCCCGGATCGTCACGGAATGGCCGAGCACACCCGAGGCCGGCATCGCCTACCTGCTGAAGGCATCCGTCGACCACGGTTTTGAAATCCCCGAGACGAAGCTCTCCCTGGTCAGTGAGTCCGAGTTCTACGGCCGCACCGTCGGCTACGATGCACGCCAGGTGAAGAAGCTGGCCAGCCGGCGTAAGAACGTCGTCGACCCGCTGCAGCTGAAGGCCGGCGACCACGTCGTGCACCAGACGCACGGCATCGGCCGGTTCATCGAGCTCACCCAGCGCGAGGTCTCCAGCGGCGGGCGCAACCCGGTCAAGACCAAGCGCGAATACCTCGTGCTCGAATACGCGCCGTCCAAGCGCGGGCACCCG
>DATISQ010000315.1:0-8949 GCA_035581905.1 Cryobacterium sp. | reverse complement strand
GCACGTAGACCCGGGCGGCCTGGCGGGCAGCCCCCTCGACGGCGAGGGCGCCGCCCTGCAAGGCCGCCATCGCCAGCACCAGGTAGACGAGCGGAACCAGCAGGATCAGCCCGGCCGTTATGAACTCCAGCGAGGCCGAGCCCCGCTCGGCGCGGTCCGCCCACGCCCGCCAACGCCTGTCCCGGCTCCGGCCACCGCCGCGCCGACTGGCGCCGCTCCGGTCAGCGCCGCTCCGACTAGCGCCGCTCCGACTGGCGCCGCTCCGGTCAGCGCCGCTCCGACTAGCGCAGGGTCTCGACCGCCGCATGCCCCACCACCTCCAGCCCGCGATCGACGCCGAACAGGGCCAGCAGCGGCAGCGGGGCCACGACGCGCACCTGCACGCTCGGGAATCCGCCGTAGTCCCCATAACTGGCCTCCACATCGGTCGCATACGCTGGGCCGATCGACGTTGTGATCAGCTCTCGGGTGCGCGCAGTCCCCTCGCCCAGCCCGCTGTCGGCGAGCGCGGCGTACCGGGCTCCCTCCGCGGCGGCGTCCAGCACGGTGTTGCGCACGAGCAGGGCCAGCCCCAGCTGCATGATCGCGAGCGTCAGCACGGTCAGCAACGCCCCGACCATCACGAATTCGGCGGCTGCCGAGCCCTCCTCACCACCGAGCGATCTTGCTCGGCTCCCCCGCGCGCGCGTCATCGCCGGTCACATTCCGCTGACCCGGTCGATCGCCTGCTGGAATACACCGCTCAGGGCCGGCCCGGCCAGCCCCCAGATGATCATCACCAGCCCGGCCGTCATCAGGGTGATGAGCACCCACCCCGGGACGTCCCCGCGTTCGTCGCCCGCGGCATCTCGCCACCGGTCACGCACACGTCGCTGCAGTGTCTTCATGATTGACTCACTTTCTCTCGTGGGGACAGTGGTTCTCTCGTGGGGCAGTGATTCAGTGGGGCAGTGATTCAGTGATTCAGTGATTCAGCGGTTCCGTGGGGCCGTGGTGCAGTTGTGCTGTGTGGCCGGGGTTCGGTGGGCCCGGGTTCAGTAGTTCAGAACCCGCTCTGCAGGATGAACAGGCCGGGGAAGATCGCGAACAGGATCGTCATGGGCAGAATCAGGAACACGAGCGGTACGAGCATGGCCACCTCTTTCTTGCCGGCCACCTCGATCAGCCCCCGCTTGGCCTCATCGCGGGCGTCCTGCGCCTGGGCACGCAGTACCTCCGCGAGCGGGGTTCCGCGGTCGAGCGCGCCCGTGACCTGGTCGACCAGACGGGTCACCGCGGGCAGCGCGATCCGGCGAGACAGCGACTGCAGGGCGAGCGCGAGCGGCACCCCGGTGCGCACGTCCGCCACCACCCCCGCGAGCTCCCGCGACAGCTCGCCCGTGCTCGTGCGCGACACCCGGGCGAGCGCGTCCAGGATGCCCTCCCCCGCCGACAAGGACAGCGTCATGAACTCGAGCACGGTCGGAAACTCGCTCTGCATGCGCGCCAGCCGGGCGGTGGCGGCGCGGCCGAGCATCCAGTCGCGGGCCAGCGCGCCGCCCGCCGCGGCGACCAGCGGCAGGCCGACCTGCACGAGCACGGGAAGCGACCGGAACGTCGGCAGGGCCACGGCCGCCGCGGCGCCCAGGAACAGTCCCACGAGCGCCCAGACCACCTGCTCCGACCGGAATTCGTCGGTGGTCCGGGCCGACCCCGACTGCCGCAGCCGTCGCTCGATCGTCTCCGTGCCGCCGAGAACCGCGCCGAAGGCGCGTTTGAGGGCACCGAACACGGGTGCGAACAGGGTGCCGAGCACGGGCACCGGATGCACCGTCGTGCGCCCCACGAATAACCGCGCCTCCGCCGACACGTCCAGAATGTACGGCGCGAGCCTCTGCGCGAGTCGCGGGCGGCTCAGCCGGGGAACGACGCTGGCGAGCGACCAGAGTCCCACGCCCAGCACGGTGCCGCAGAACAGCGCCCAGGCCTGCGGGCCGCTCACCGGAACCACCGGCGTTCCTCGGGCAGTCGGCCCAGAGCCACCATCAGGCGGTAGGCGACCACCGAGACCCCGAGGCCGCCGACGATCACGACCACGCCCGCGGAGGTGTTGAAGGCGAGCGCCGCCTCCGGCCGGGACGCCAGGAGCAGGAGCACAATCCAGGGCGCCGCCACACCCAGCCGCGCCGCGTTGACGATCCAGGACTGGCGGGCCTCCACCTCGGAGCGGATGGCGGCATCCTGCCGGAGCCAGGCCGCGAGACTGCGCAGCACCACCGTGAGGTCGCTGCCGCCGACCTCCCGGGCCATGCGCAGGGTTTCCAGGATGCGGTCGGCCACCGGATCGGCCAGGGAGGCCTTGAGCCCATCCACGGCGGCGCCGAAGTTACCGGTCGCCTGGTATTCCCGGGCGAACTCGGCGAAGGCGGGCCGCGTCGACAGTGGGCCGGCTCCGGCCAGGCTGCCCACGCTGTCGGGCAGTGCCAGGCCCGACCGCACCGCCGACACCAGGTGGTCGACGACGTCGGGCCAGACGGCCCGGTTCGCCCGCCGCCGGGCGCGCACCCGCCAGACCACCATCAGTGTCGGTAGCGCCAGCCCGGCGAGCGCGGCGACGATCGACAACGCCGCGATGCCCAGGACGGCGTGGCCCAGCGCCGCGACGGCCAGCCCCAGCACCAGGGAAAGGGCGACGAAGGCCGGCAGAGGGAGGCTGCCGAGCCCGGCCGTGTCGAGGTTCGCCCGCAGCCTTCCCTGCCTGCGGGACCGGGCCTTGCCGCTGGTACGCGGCCAGAGGAACGGTGCCGCGAGCAGGAGCAGCCCAGCGCCGAGGAGTCCCCCCAGTGCGAACGTCATGCGGCACCGGCCCGCAACACGACGGCCGGATCGAGTCCGGCCGCGTGGAACTTGGCCAGCTTCGTCGGGTAGCCCCCGGTCGGCTCGAGCGCGCCCCGCTGCGCCAGGAAGATCGGGCTGGCCTCGATCATCGCCCCCGACAGCTGCCCGCTCGGCGCGAGGATTTCCGTCACCCGGCGCCGCCCGTGCCGGTCGATCTCGCAGTGCACGACGATGTCGATGCAGCCGGCCACGGTCGGCAGCACGAACGAGGAGTCGATGTTACGGCCGGCCAGCAGCGGCAGCGTGGACAGTTTGCCGAGCGCATCGCGGGCACTGTTGGCGTGGATCGAGCACATGCCCGGCAGCCCGCTGTTCAGGGCGATGAGCAGGTCGAGGCTCTCGGCCTCGCGCACCTCGCCGACGATCAGCCGGTCGGGGCGCATTCGCAGCGACTCCTTGATCAGGCGCCGCAGGGTGATCTCCCCGGTGCCCTCGAGGCTGGGCTGGCGGCACTGCATCGCTACGACGTCGCGCGCCGCCAGGTCGAGTTCGAAGGTCTCCTCCACCGTCACGATGCGCTCGTTCTTGCGGGTGGCCGAGAGCAGGGCATTGAGCATGGTGGTCTTACCGGTCTGGGTGGCCCCCGAGACGAGGATGTTCTGACCGGCCAGCACACACATGCGCAGAAACTCGGATGACTGCTGCGTGAGCGAGCCGAGCCCGACCAGCTGGTTCAGGTCACGGATACGCCGGGTGAACTTGCGAATGTTGACGGCCCAATGCTGGCGCGTGATATCGGGGATCACCACGTGCAGCCGGGAGCCGTCGGGCAGAGAGGCATCGACGAACGGGGAGGAGAGGTCGACGCGGCGGCCGGACGCCTGCAGCATCCGTTCGACCAGGTCGCGCACCTCCCGCTCGGTGAGCACCATCGTGGTCAGCTCGGGCACCCCGTCGCGGGCCACGAAAACCCGGGTGGGGGCGTTGATCCAGATCTCTTCGATGCCCGGATCGTCGAGGAACGGTTGCAGCGCGCCGAACCCGGTCAGCGAGGCCACGACCTCGCGCGCCGCCTGGCGCTCGTCGGCGATCAGCGGCAGGGAGTTGCCGAGCGCCCGCTCGGCGTAACGCTGCACCTCGTCGCGCACGTACCGCTCGGCGAGCCCGGTGTTCGACGCCAGGTCCACGCCGTCGCTGCGCACCCGGGTGCGAACCTGCTCGGTGATGATGCGCACGGCTTCGCTCATCCCTGCATGATTGCCCATCCCCGGCTGACCACGCCCGACTTATCCACAGCCCCGCACCCGTCCCCGCTCGCCGAAACTTTTCGAGCCCCGCCGTGTCCGCCCCGATGTGGCCAACTCAGGAGATCCCGGGCGGCCGTCGCGCCACAGCCCGGACGAGTGCGGAAGTACACCGCGTTTCCGAAGGATCACCTGAGTCAGCCACAGAACAGGGCGGCGACACGGCCGGGCTTGGGGGTGCACCAGCTCAGCGCGCCGACCAGCCGCCGTCCATCGTGTAGCTGGCGCCCGTGACCATGGCGGCCTCGGTCCCGGCCAGCCAGGCCACGAGCGACCCGACCTCGTCCGGTTCGACCAGGCGCTTGATGGCGCTCTCGGTCAGCATGATCTTGCTGAGCACCTCCGATTCGGGGATGCCGTGCACCGCTGCCTGGTCGACTATCTGCTTCTCCACCAGCGGCGTGCGCACATAGCCGGGGCTGACGCAGTTGCTGGTCACCCCGTGCTCACCGCCCTCGAGGGCGGTGACCTTCGAAAGGCCCTCGAGGCCGTGCTTGGCGGCCACATAGGCGCTTTTGAACGGCGACGCACGGATGCCGTGCACCGACGTCACATTGATGACGCGCCCGAAGCCGGCGGCATACATGTGCGGAAGCACGGCCCGGGTCAGCAGGAACGGCGCCTCCAGCATCAGGGCCAGGATGAGCCGGAAGTCGGCCGGGGCGAAGTCCTGGATCGGGTTGATCCGCTGGATTCCGGCGTTGTTGACGAGGATGTCCACCCCCGCACAGGCCTCCCGCAGCACCTCGTCGGTCAGGGCGAGCGGGTCGGCCAGGTCGACGATCCAGCTGGAGCCGCCGACCTCCTCGGCGACCTCGTCCGCCGACGAGCGGTCGATGTCCGCGACGATGACGCGGGCGCCCCGCGCCGCGAGCGAACGCACGACGGCAGCCCCGATGCCGCTCCCACCCCCGGTGACGAGGGCGGTTCGGCCGGAAAGCGGCCGAGGCCGCTCCCATCCAGCGATGGAAGCGGCCACGGATGCATCAGTCATTGCGGTGTCCTTTGTATTTCATACCCGAGGGAGCGAAGCCGGCGCGGCACTCAGTTGAGGGACGGTGCCGGTGTCAGACCGTGCTTGCGGGCGTCGACGGCGTCGACCTCGCGCAGCGAGATCCCCCTGGTTTCCTTGAGCGTGAGCACGGCCACGACGGTGATCGCGCAGGCGCTGGCGATGTAGATCGCGACCGGCACCCAGGAGTTGTACTCCTTGAGCAGCGCGACGGCGATGATGGGCGCCATCGAGCCGGCCAGGATCGAGGTCACCTGGTAGCCGAGAGAGACTCCGGAGTAGCGCATCCGGGTCGGGAACAGCTCGGCCATGATCGCCGGCTGGCCCGCGTACATCAGCGCGTGGAAGCACAGTCCGAGGGTGATCGCGAGGATGATGAGCACCGGGTTCTGCGTGTCGAACAGGGGGAAGGCGAACAGTGCCCAGGTCGCGCCGAGGATTGCCCCGGCCAGGTACACCGGCTTGCGCCCGAACCGGTCGGAGAGCCGACCGACCTGCGGGATCACGAGGAAGTGCACGACGTGGGCGAGCAACAGTGCGAACAGAAGCTGGCTGGTGTCGTACGCGTGCACGGTGACGAGGTAGACGATCGAGAAGCTGACGATGATGTAGTAGAGGATGTTCTCCGCGAAACGCAGTCCCATGGCGCTGAGGATGCCGCGCGGGTACTTGCGGATGACTTCCTTGACGCCGTAGCTGATGGCCTGCTCGGCCTCGACCTGCGCACGAGCCTCGAGGAAGATCGGCGCTTCATTGACGTGGGTGCGGATGTAGTAACCGATGACCACGATCACGGCGGACAGCCAGAACGCGACGCGCCAGCCCCAGCTCATGAACTGCTCGGCCGGCAGGATCCAGGACATGGTCAGCAGTACGAGGGTGGCGAGCAGGTTGCCCACCGGCACCGCGGCCTGAGGCCAGCTCGACCAGAAGCCACGGGACTTGTCGGGGCTGTGCTCGGCGACCAGGAGCACGGCGCCGCCCCACTCGCCACCGACGGCGAAGCCCTGGATGAAGCGCAGGCCGATCAGCAGCGCCGGCGCCCAGTAGCCGATCGTGTCGAAGCCGGGCAGGCAGCCCATCAGGAAGGTCGCGACACCGACCAGGATGATCGTGACCTGCAGGGTGTGCTTGCGGCCGAGCTTGTCGCCGATCTGACCGAAGACGATGCCGCCCAGCGGGCGGGCGAGGAACCCGACCGCGTAGGTCAGGAAGGCGGCGAGGATGCCGTCCAGCTCGCTGCCGGCGTTCGGGAAGAACACCGTCCCGAAGACCAGGCTTGCCGCCGTGGCGTAGAGGAAGAATTCGTACCATTCAACGACCGTTCCCACCATCGAGGCGGCAACAATCTTCTTCAGGCCCGATTTCTCGTTACCGCTGTTCGAGGGGGTTCCTCCGGAACCGGCCGCGACGCGCGAATTGACGCTCATGTCTGTCTCCTTCAGTGTCGTCTCTGACACTTGGTGGTGGATGGCGGATGGGCCGGTAGGGCCCAGCACGGCTTCCCTGAGTATTCCGGCCAGCCCGTTCTGCATCAACAACCACTTTGGCACATGGTATGTGCATAATTGCAGATATGAGCTTCGAGCCTGCCTCTGCGTCCCTGCCCAACCCGGACGACCTGTTGATTCTCCTCGCTGTCGCCCGCACCGGCCGGTTCACCACGGCGGCCGACAGCCTGGGCGTGAACCACACCACAGTGTCCCGCCGCATCACCGCCCTGGAGAAGACACTCGACGGACGAGTGCTCTCCCGCACGGTCGGCGGCTGGGAGCTGACCGAACTGGGAAAACGGGCCTTCAACGCGGCCGAGAACGTCGAGTCCGCGATCAAGATCCTGAACGGCCCGACGGGTGAGCCGCACCAGCTGTCCGGCGTCGTGCGCATGTCCGCAACGGATGGCTTCAGCGCCTACATCGCCGCCCCCGCCATCGCCGCGTTGCAGCGCACGCATCCGTCCCTCCGGGTCGAGATCGTGACCGTGACCCGCCGCGCCCTGCAGCACCGCTCGGGTCTGGACATCGAGGTGGTGGTGGGCGAGCCCCAGGCTCACCGGGCCGAATCGTTCCGGCTGGGTTACTACCTGCTGGGCATGTACGCCTCGAGGGACTACCTCGCCGAGAACGGCACGCCCACGAGCGTCGCCGAGCTCACGCAGCATCCGCTGGTCTATTTCGTCGATGCGATGCTGCTGGTCGACGACCTCGATGCGCCCCGGCGCCTCGTTCCGTCGATGCGGGCCTCGATCAGCTCCACCAACGTGTTCGTGCACGTCGAGGCCACCCGTGCCGGAGCGGGGATCGGTTTCCTACCCTGCTTCATGGGCGATCAGCATGCCGACCTGGTGCGCCTGTTGCCGGAGCAGTTCCAGGAACGTCTGCAGTACTGGATGGTGCTCCGACAGGAGTCCCTGCACCAGCCGGCGGTGGCGGCCGTCGTCGCCGCACTCCGGGCCCGGACGTCCGCGTTCACGGAGTCTCTGCTCGGAGCCGCATCCTCCCCCTGACCGAACGCTCACGGGCGGGCCACTCCCGCGAAGTACACTGGAAACGCACTTCGCGGGAGTGGTGAAATTGGCAGACACGCAGGATTTAGGTTCCTGTGCTTTCGAGCGTGGGGGTTCAAGTCCCCTCTCCCGCACATGAGTCAACTCTCGGCCCTGGACGGCCAATTGAACGACCTGCTGGCGAACACCGGCATCGTGGTCTTCTACCTGATTGTCTGGGCCCTGGTCTTCGCCGGCACGGCGGTGTTCCTCGGGGTGTTCATTCCATTCATAACCGGCGATTCGCTGCTCTTCGGCTCCGGTCTGGTGGCCGCGTCCACCCCGAATCTGAGCATCGCCGTCCTGGCCGTCGGCACCGGTATCGCAGCGTTCCTGGGCGACCAGGTCGGCTTCCTGCTCGGCCGCCACTACGGTCGCTCCTACCTGGACCGCCATGGCGGACGCCGCACCCGGGCGGCCATCGCCAAGACGGAGATTTTCTACCACAAGTACGGCTGGTGGTCGGTTGTCGTGGCCCGGTTCATGCCCTGGGGCCGGGTGTTCGTGCCGGTCATCGCGGGCGTGGGCCGCATGAATTACTACAAATTTCTGTCCAGCAATCTGGTCGGCGCCCTGGCCTGGGGCGTGGGCCTCACCCTGACCGGGTACTACGCGGCCGCCATCCCCGGGGTGAAGAGCGCCGCTTACGTGATCGCCGGCGTCTTCATCTCCGCCTCGATCGTCTTCGGCGTGCGCACCCTGCTCGCCGATCGCGCCCAGAACCGGCTGGATGCCCGCAGCACAATCCTGGACGACCCGACCGCCCCATAGGTCCACGGGCCGTCCCAGCCCACGGCGGACTGTCGGCAAACAGCGTTAGCCTGTATCAGAGCACACAGTGATCCCGCCGCCCGGCCGATCTGACCGACGCCAACAGGAGATTCTCAGTGATCCACACCACCCTGCTTCCCTTGGCCGTCATCCCCTGGCTCGACCCGGAAACCTTGATCAACGGCTTCGGACCCTGGGCCTTGCTGGGCGTGTGCGCCATCGTTTTCGCCGAGACCGGCCTGCTCGTCGGCTTCCTGCTTCCCGGTGACACCCTGCTGGTGATCACCGGCCTGCTGACGTTCGCCGGAGTCATCCAGATCGAGATCTGGTGGGTGGCCCTGGCCATCGGCTTCGCGGCCTTCGTCGGCGGTGAAGTCGGCTATCTGATCGGGCACAGGTTCGGCCCCCGGGTGTTCGAGCGCAAGGAATCGGGCCTGTTCAGCATCAAGAACGTGGAACGCACGAACTCGTTCTTCGTGCGCTTCGGCGGCGTCGCCGTG
>DATISQ010000314.1:0-7150 GCA_035581905.1 Cryobacterium sp. | reverse complement strand
CGGCGGCTCGCCATCGCGAGCCGCCGCCGCCCGCACTCACCCCTCAAGTCTCACCCGCAACGCCCGGCCTACCCGAAGGGGCCATCCCATGATTTTCAGGCGCACCGCGATTTCCAGGCGCACCGGCACCAACGAACGCGGAGCGGCTGCAGTGGAATTCGCGCTCGTTCTCCCCCTGCTCCTCTTGCTCGTGCTCGGCATGATCGAATTCAGCCGGGTCTACAACGTGCAGATCTCCCTGAGTAACGCGGCCCGCGAAGGCGCCAGGACCATGGCCATTCACAACGACCCCGCGCGGGCTAAGACGGCCGCCAGCCTGGCTGCTCCGTCGGTCAACCCCGCGGTCACCACGGGTGACGTCACCGTCAGTCCGGCCGATTGCGCCTCTGGATCGGCCGTGACCGTGACCATCGACTACGAGGTAGACCTTCTCACCGGGTACTTCGGTGTGAAGCTGCCTCTCACCGGAAAAGGAGTCATGCAATGCGGTGGATAAGGGCCCGTCTGGGCAATGAGCGCGGCGCGAGTGCCGTTCTGGTGGCGGTGCTGCTGGTGCCGCTCCTCGGCTTCGCGGCGATCGCGCTCGACGTCGGTGCCCTCTACGTCGAGCGCGGGCAACTCCAGAACGGTGCGGATGCCGCAGCCCTCGCCATCGCGCAAGACTGCGCCGACGGCGACTGCGGCGACTTTGAAGCCACAGCCGAAGACTTCGCCGACGGGAACGCCAATGACGGCGCCGCCAACGTTCTCACCCCGACGTTCCCGACCAGCACAAGCGTGACCGTCACCTCGAGCACCAGGGTGGCCGGCACCGACGCCGGTGCCATCAGCCATCCGTTCGCCCGATTCATCGGTGTGGATGAGACCACGGTGCGGGCGGCCGCCACGGCCGAGTGGGGTGGCCCCGGTTCGGGGCCTGTGCTCGCGCTGGCGCTCTCCTGGTGCGAATTCCAGGATTCGCTCGGGGCCTCAGGCAACCACGTGACCATCCGCACGGACACGAACAAGGAGTGCAAGAGAAGCCCGTCCGAGGAGATCATTCCCGGCGGATTCGGCTGGCTCGACAATGTGACCGCCCCCTGCGAGGCGACCATTAATCTCAGCCTGAACCTCGACGTCAACGGTGAACTGTGGGCTGGGAGCGATGCCGGCGGTGACGTGAACAACGACTGCAAGGCCAGGCTCGAGAGCCTCAAAGACACCCAGTTGCTCGTGCCCATCTATGACCTGACTCGGGGCACGGGAGCCAACGCGGAATATCGCATCTTCGCCTTTGCCGCCTTCACCATTACCGGATGGAAGTTCCCGTCGACCAGCGAGATCGACCCGCTCGCCCCTCTGTGCCCGCCCGTTGCCCCCGGTGATGGTGGTGCTGGCGGTAAGAAGACGACCTGCGACAAGGGCAAGAACTGGCGCGGTATCCAGGGATATTTCTCGGACTGGGTCTCCATCGACAGCGCATTCGGGCTGGGCGGACCTGAACTCAATGCGCCCCTCGTCAAACTAATCAAGTAGGAGCTGCAATGAAAACTCGACTCATCGGCGCGATCCTCGCGATCGTCCTGGCCGTTGTCGGCACCGTCGTGCTGACCGGCTATGTGAACAGTGCCGACGTCCGTGCCGCCGCCGGTTCCGAGCTTGTGGAGGTTTACCTGGTTGCGGAGGAGATTCCGGCCGGCACCGAGGCAGGCGCGATCAGCGACCTCATCACCGCGAAGCAGATCCCTGCCCTCGCCGCCGTTCCCGGACGCGTGACGAAGCTGAGCGATCTGAAGGGCCTGGTGGCAGACACCGCACTCATGCCCGGCGAGCAGCTGCTCGAGTCGCGGTGGGTGACCCCCGCCGAGCGGGCGGCCAGCGGAGACGTCGCCCTGCCCGAGGGAATGCAGTCGGTCAGCATCGCGCTTCCCGTCGAGCGGGTGGTCGGCGGCACGATCAAACCGGGCGACACCGTCGGCGTCGTGATTTCCGCTGACTTCAAGATCTCCGCCGATGTCGAGGACTCGCGGATCACGCGTCAGGTTTTCCACAAGGTGCTCGTCACCGCGGTACGCGGGGGGACCAGTACGCCCCCTGCCGATGGAGCGGACGCGGCAGCCGAGGCATCCGATACCGTCATGGTGACCCTCGCCCGGCCGACCGCAGACATCCAGAAGCTGGTCTGGGGCAAGGAATTCGGCACTGTGTGGCTCACCATCGAGCCCACGACCGCGGATGAGACCGGTTCAGCGGCCATCGGCGGCGGCACGGTGTTCGAATGAGCCGCCCACGACTGAGCCCCTGGCGCGACGGTGTGCTGGGGCCGGTAGAGAAGATGGCCGTTGACGTCGAGCCGGGCGATCAGGGCCCGGACGAAACCCCGGGCGAGATCGGGCCGGCGGATGTCACCGTACTCGACGACTGGCCGGCAGCCGATGAGCAGTGGGAACCGCCCGCCCTTGACCCGCCCACGGTCGATGTGACTCCCGAGCCGCAGATCATTCCGCACCAGATCATCGCGGTGGCGGCCGCCAAGGGCGGTGTCGGCAAGACGACCATCGCGACCAACCTGGCCGTCGGCCTCGCCAAGCAGTCCCCGCTGTCGGTGGTGCTCGTCGACGCCGACGTGCAGTTCGGGGACGTGGCCATGGCCCTGTCGCTGACACCCGGACGCTTCCTGCCAGATGCCGTCACCGCCGTTGCGGCCAGCGACGCCATGGTGCTCAAGGCCTATCTCACCCCACACCCCGACGGCTACTACGTCGTGTGCGGCGCGGAGTCACCGGCCGACGGGGACCAGGTCACCGGCGAGCAGCTCGGTCACCTCATCCGCCAACTCGCCGGAATCTTCCGGTTCGTGATCATCGACACGGCGCCTGGCCTGGGTGAACACGCGCTGGCCGCCCTCGAGGCCGCCACCGACGCCGTGTTCCTCTGCGATATGTCCGTGCCGAGCGCCCGCGGCCTGCGCAAGGAGCTCGCGGTTCTCGAAACCATCGGCATCCTGCCGCCGGCCCGTCATGTCGTGTTGAACTTCGCCGATCGGGTGAGCGGGCTGAGCGTGAAGGACGTCGAGGCAACGATCGGTGTGCCGGTGGACGTCGCCGTTCCCCGATCGAGCCTGGTGACGCTGTCCACGAATCGTGGCATTCCGCTGCTCCAGAACAGAAGGAAAAATCCCGCGTCGGCAGCCCTGACGGAGCTGGTGCGCCGATTCGACTCCAGCGCGTCACTCAAACGCGGTCGCTTGCATCGAAGGGTGGTTGTCGCATGAAACTGACCGACCGAGTGGAGGCGGCACGCCGCGATGGTCCACTGCACAAGCTCGACAAAAAGGCCGGCAACGGCAACGTCTCTGCATCCAGGGCGGTGACGGAGGTTGTCCTTCAGCCTTCAGCTCGGGCAACAGCTGCACCGGAGGCGAAGGCTCCCTTCCCGGAACCCGCGGTCATCCCGGCGAGGCCGGTGGACCCGCTGGCCGACCTCAAGGAACGGGCCGCGCAGGAACTCTTCGGCCGAATCGGCACGCGGCTGAACGACCCGAGCCTGAGTGAGGAACAGCTGCACGCGTATGCCCGGGCCGAACTCGGCACCATCGTCGCGGCCGAACAGGTTCCGCTCAGCCCGGAAGAGCGCACCCGGCTGATCGCCGAAATCGGTGCCGACGTGCTCGGGTTCGGCCCGCTGGAGGCTCTGCTCGACGACGTCGCCGTGACCGAGATCATGGTCAACGGCCACGAGCAGATCTTCGTCGAGCGTGACGGCCAGCTCAGTCGCAGCGCTGCCCGCTTCACCAGCGAGGCTCAGCTGCGCCGGGTGATCGAGCGCATCGTGTCGAAGGTGGGGCGCCGCATCGACGAGTCGTCTCCGCTGGTGGATGCGCGCCTCGCCGACGGCTCGCGGGTCAACGCGATCATCCCGCCGCTCGCGGTCGACGGTTCCTCGCTCACGATCCGCAAGTTCGCGCGCGAACCCTTCACCGTGAACGACCTGGTCGGCTTCGGCACGCTGAGCGCCGAGATGGCCCAGGTGCTGGATGCCTGCGTGAAGGCCAAACTCAACATCATCGTGTCCGGCGGCACCGGAACCGGGAAGACGACGCTGCTCAACGTGCTCTCCGCCTACATCCCCTCCACTGAGCGCATCGTCACCATCGAGGATGCGGTGGAGCTGCAACTGCAGCAGGACCACGTCATCCGGCTGGAATCCCGGCCCGCCAACATCGAGGGCAAAGGCGAGGTCACCATCCGCGACCTGGTGCGCAACTCCCTCCGGATGCGGCCGGACCGGATCGTGATCGGCGAGTGCCGCGGTGGCGAGAGCCTGGACATGCTGCAGGCGATGAACACGGGCCACGAGGGCTCGATCTCGACCGTTCATGCGAACTCGCCGCGCGACGCCATCGCCCGGCTGGAAACCCTCGTGCTGATGGCCGGCATGGACCTGCCGCTGCGCGCCATCCGAGAGCAGATCTCGTCGGCGATCGATGTGATAATCCAGATCACCAGGCTCAAGGATGGCACCCGCCGGGTCACGCACGTGACGGAGGTGCAGGGCATGGAGGGTGACATCGTCACGCTGCAGGACGCCTTCGTCTTCGACTACAGTGCCGGCGTCGACGAGACCGGGCGCCTGCTCGGCCACGCCGTGGCGACCGGCGTGCGGCCCCGGTTCGCCGACAAGTTCCGGGACCTCGGAATTCCGCTGTCGCCGAGCGTGTTCCAGGCCAACCTCGTCACCAAAGGCCAGCGATGAACGAGCTGGCCCTTTACGGCGGGATCGCCGCCGCGCTGATCGCCCTGTTCGTGATCATCTTCCTGGTGATCGCACCGCCGCGGCCCCGGGTGCCGCTGGATCGGCGTCGGGCGCCGGGGGCGGTGGACACGTCGACCCTCACCCGGGTGACCGACCGCACGGTCGAGGCGATCGAGGGGGTTATCCACCGGCGTGGCCGGGCGCCGTTCACGGTGGAGGAACTGGAACAGGCCAGCATCAAGATGCAGCCGTCCGGCTTCGTGCTCATGGTGCTCTCGGCGTCGACCGTGCTGGCCATGACCGGGCTGCTCCTGGGCACCGGGACTCTCTGGGCGATACCGCTCATGCTGACCTTCGCAGCGCTGGGTCCGATTGGCGCCAAGGTGCTGCTCCGCGTGCGCGCCGGGCAACGCCGGGCGAAATTCGCGGAGCAACTGGACGAAACCCTGGCGCTTCTCGCCGGCGGCCTGCGAGCCGGCCACAGCCTGCTGCGGGCGGTCGACGCGGCCTCCCAGGAGACACCGTCGCCGTCGGCGGACGAGCTGGCGCGGGTCGTCAACGAGACCCGGATCGGCCGCGACCTGGGTGACGCCCTCGACAACACCGCCACCCGGATGGGCAGCGAGGACTTCCGATGGGTGGCGCAGGCGATCGCCATCAACCGTGAGGTCGGCGGCAACCTCTCCGAGGTGCTCGACCAGGTGGGCCACACCATCCGGGAGCGCAACGAGATCCGTCGCCAGGTGAAGACGCTCGCCGCCGAGGGCAAAATGTCCGCCTGGGTGCTGATCCTCCTGCCGATCGGCGTGTTCACCTTTCTGCTGCTCACACAGCCGAACTATTTCGGCGGCTTCTTCGGCAGTATCTGGGGCATCGCCGCCCTCGTCGTAGCCGCCGTCCTGCTCATCGCCGGCTCACTGTGGATGATGGCCGCCGTCAAGGTGAAGTTCTAGGAGAATCCGATGCCCTCACTCATTGCAGTCCTCGCCTCGCTCGCCGTCGCCGGCGGATTCGCGACCCTGATCGGCATCCTCGTCGGAGGCCGCGCCGGCAAGCCGGTCACGGATCTCGGGGACGCGCTTCCGAACCTCGGAGCGCCGGGAGCCGGCGCCGCACGGGTGCGGCGCACCCGGGGCATGCGCGAGCTGGCCCCGCGCGGGTACCTCGGGATGCTCGAACGCCGGCTGGCGCTCGCCGGCCGGCCACCGGCCTGGACCATCGACAAGATCCTCATCGCCAAGCCACTCGCCGGTACGGCCGGTGCGCTGCTGGCGCTGCTCTGGATCAGCGGAGACCCGGCCCCGATACGATTCCTACTCGGCGGCCTGCTCGTTCTGCTGTGCTTCTTCGTGCCGGACCTACTGCTGGTCAGCCGCGGCCAGGCACGGCAGGAGAAGATCCAGAACGCCCTGGCCGACACCCTCGACCAGATGACGATCGCCGTGGAGGCCGGTCTCGGCTTCGAGGCCGCCATGGCCAAGGCGGCGACCAACGGCAAGGGCCCGCTCGCCGAGGAATTCATCCGCACCCTGCAGGACATGAGCATCGGCCGCACCCGCACACACGCCTACCAGGCGCTGAGCGACCGCACCTCGTCCTCGGATCTGCGCCGCTTCACCCGGTCGGTCATCCAGGCCGACACCTACGGCATCGCCATCGCGGACGTGCTCCGGGTGCAGGCCGGGGAAATGCGCCTGCGACGCCGTCAGCGCGCCGAGGAAAAGGCGATGAAGATTCCGGTCAAGGTGCTCTTCCCGCTGATCTTCTGCATCTTGCCGGTGCTGTTCATCGTGCTGCTCACCCCAGCCGTGCTGAACCTGATCGGAGCGCTCGCCTGAGCAGCGCGGGTTGAACCGACACGTTTGAGGGGTGCAGGAGCTCTCTGACCCCTCAAAGTTGTCGTTTGGTCGTCTCCGAAGGTGGCTAGCGGAAGTTCACGAACTGCAGGGCGACGTCGAGGTCCTTGCCCTTGAGCAGGGCCATGGTGGCCTGCAGGTCATCGCGGCTCTTCGAGCTGACCCGCAGCTCGTCGCCCTGAATCTGGCTCTTGACGCCCTTGGGGCCCTCGTCGCGGATGATCTTGTTGATCTTCTTCGCGTTCTCCTGGTCGATCCCGGCCTTCATCGAGGCTTCGATCCGGAACTCCTTGCCCGAGGCGAAGGGATCGCCCGCGTCGAGGCTGCGCAGGGAGATGCCGCGCTTGATCAGCTTCGATTCGAAAACCTCGAGGATCGCCTTGACGCGCTCCTCGGAATTCGCCTTCATGAGCACCTTTTCGCCGCTCATCTCGATCGAGGCGCCGACATTCTTGAAGTCGTAGCGCTGCGCGACCTCTTTGTGGGCCTGGTTGAGGGCGTTGTCGACCTCCATCGGGTCGACCTTGCTGACGATGTCGAACGTTGAGTCTGCCATGCCT
>DATISQ010000313.1:0-2289 GCA_035581905.1 Cryobacterium sp. | reverse complement strand
CCACCTGATTACACCTTTCATGTGCCGACGGAATGCCACCGACTTGCAGGGCGGACAGGACTCGAACCTGCAACCTGCGGTTTTGGAGACCGCTGCTCTACCAATTGAGCCACCACCCTATGGAACGAATTCAGACTACCTCGTCACGCTCAGTCCCCGAAATGAACCGAAAAGCGGGCGCAAAAAAGCATGGCGGAATTCAATTACCTCATCGAGTCTAGGTCACGCGGCGGCCACTGTAAAGCCGAGACAGCCCCATCGGGACGAGGCAGCCCGTATGCTCGAATTGTGGCCCACGAATTGAAACGCATCTCTACCCGAATCGGTTCCATTGCGGAGTCCGCGACCCTCAAGGTGGACGGCAAGGCCAAGGCCCTGCAGGCCGCCGGCCGGCCGGTCATCAGTTTCGCCGCGGGCGAGCCTGATTTCCCGACCCCGGAGCACATCGTCGAGGCGGCTCTGCTGGCGGTGCGCGACCCGAAGAACCACCGGTACACCCCGGCGGCCGGGCTGCCCGACCTGCGCGAGGCCATCGCGGCCAAGACGCTCCGCGACAGCGGCCTGGCGATCTCGCCCAGCCAGGTGGTCGTCACCAACGGCGGCAAGCAGGCCGTCTACCAGGCCTTCGCCACGCTGCTCGACCCGGGCGACGAGGTTCTCGTCCCCACCCCGTACTGGACCACCTACCCGGAGTCGATCCGGCTGGCCGGCGGCGTGCAGGTCGACGTCTTCGCCGGAAGCGACCAGAACTACCTCGTCACCGTCGAGCAGCTCGAGGCGGCGCGCACGCCGCGCACCAAGGTGCTGCTGTTCGTGTCGCCGTCCAACCCCACCGGAGCCGTCTACTCCCCCGAGCAGACGCAGGCGATCGGCGAGTGGGCCGAGGAACACGGCCTCTGGATCATCAGCGACGAGATCTACCAGAACCTCACCTATGACGGTGTTCGCGCCATGTCGATCGTCGAGGCCGTCCCCGCGCTGGCCGACCGCACGATCCTGGTCAACGGCGTCGCCAAGACCTATGCGATGACCGGCTGGCGCCTCGGCTGGATGGTCGGCCCGCAGGACGCGATGAAAGCCGCCGCCAACCTGCAGTCGCACCTGTCCTCGAACGTGTCGAACATCTCCCAGCGCGCCGGGATCGCCGCCCTCACCGGGCCTCAGGATGCCGCGATCGCCATGCGGGACGCCTTCGACCGTCGCCGCCAGGTCATCGTCGCCGAGCTGAACAAGATCCCCGGCATCGTCGCGCCGACGCCGCAGGGCGCGTTCTACGTCTACCCCGACGTGTCCGGGCTCCTCGGCCGCACCTGGGGCGGCGTCACCCCGACCACCTCCCTCGAGCTGGCCGACCTCATCCTGGACCAGGCCGAGGTGGCCGTCGTGCCCGGTGAGGCGTTCGGCCCCAGCAGCTACCTGCGCTTCTCGTACGCGCTCGGCGACGCGGCCCTGCTCGAGGGCGTCCAGCGCCTCCAGCGCCTGTTCGCGTAGCGCGCCCCCGCCGCGTCGGCGGGGGCGCGTCGGCGGGGCGCGTCGGCGCGCTGTGAGTGCCTGCGCGCTGCAGCCTCTGTGTTTTGCCGTGAGGGGTCGCAAATCGACCTTCGCCTGCTCCCGGAAGGTCGATTTGCGGCCCCTCAGGCGGTAAAGCCGGTGCGCTGGGGATAATCTCGGCCGAGCGCATCCGGTTTCCGGCACTCTGGGCCGGTGACTCCCCCACGGGTTCCCCTTCCTCCCCAGCTGCGCGACGGCTCGTTCACGACGCGCGCGGCGGCGGAGCACGGGGTCGGCGAGGGCCGGCTGCGGGGACCCGACCTCGAGCGCCCGTTCCACGGCATCCGGTCGGCTGCACCGGCTGTCACCGTGCACGAGCGGGCGCGCGCACTCCAGCTCCGGATGCCCGAACTCGCTTTCTTCTGCACGGTGACGGCCGCGCAGATCATGGGCATCCCGCTGCCGCCAAGACTGGCCGCCACCTGGACCGCCGGTGCCGGCTCCGTCGGCACCCCCGCACCGCTGCACGTCGGCACTCCCGCGCCGCTGCGCGCGCTCCGGGCCGCCGGCACCGTCGGCCACAAGCTCCAGGTGGGCGACGGCGATGTCCGGGACTGGTCCGGGCTGCGGCTGACCACGCCGGCGCGCACCTGGTGCGACCTCGCCGGCGTGCTCGATCTGGAGGATCTGGTGGCCGCCGGAGACTACGTGGTGCACCACAACCATCCGCTCTGCAGTCCCGCGGAGCTGCAGGCCGGCATCACCTGCCACCCCGGCCGGCGCGGACGGGGACGCCTG
>DATISQ010000312.1:0-2084 GCA_035581905.1 Cryobacterium sp. | reverse complement strand
TGCGGGGTCGTCGCCCCGGGACCAGGCGAGCGCGACAAGCCGACGCAGCACGTTGAGGTCGATGTCGTCGAGCTTCTTCACGTAGACGCACCCTGCCCCTTCCGTGTAGGTGCCGAGCTGCGGGAGGAGCGCAGCACCCTCGGGCAGGTCCTTGAGCCCGTAGATGGACAGTTGCGCCTTGCGCGGCGAGAACCCCGTCTTCATCCAGTCGCCGTGCGTGCGCGGGTTCGCGGGCGACACGTAGTGAAAGCTCCCGTAGCCCACGATCGACGGACCCCACATGGCAGGGTCCGAGCCGGTCACCTCGCGGAAGATCGCATCGAGTGCCTTGCCGTCCTCGCGGCGGCGGGCGGGCGTCGCGGCCTCGAGGAAGTTCTCGACGGAGGCATCCGTCGGCTGCGTCTTGTTTTCGGTCATGGCGCCATTATGGCGCGGGCACCGGGCAGACGGATGGCCGGAAGCGGTTCGCTTCCGGCCATCCGTTGCACTGCGGTGCTAGTTTCCGGCGTTCACGTTCACGTTCGCGTTCACGTCGGCGTCAGCTCCGGCGTCAGCCTCGGCTCCGCCATGGGCGTTGGCGTCCGCCTCCGCCTCGAGGTGGGCCTGGACCCGCTCGGCGATCGTCTGGACCACGGTGCCATAGTCGCCGTTGAGCGCGGCGGCTTCGAGCTCCTCTGCGGCCGCGTCCTGCTCCTCGGCGGGCGCTTCCTTCAGCTCGGTCAGGTCGGCCTGCAGGTCGGCCGGCAGCTTCTCGAAGAGCGCGGGGTTGTCGGCGAGCTGGAGGGCCAGCTCCGTCAGCGGGGAACCGGCCTCCGCGGCCGGCTCCTGCTCCGTGCCCGTTTCGGCGGTACCCGATTCCTCGGCTCCCGCTTCAGCCGTGCCTGACCCGGTGCCGGCGTCACCGCCCAGCGCGGCGCGCACGGCGGCCGCAAGCGGGTGCTCCGGGTTGTCCCGCACGGCCTCGGCGATCTGGGTGATCTCCTCGCCGTAGCCTCCGGCGAGGGCGGTGGTGCGCACGGTCTCGACGGCGGCGGCCCGGTCGGCCGCGCCGGTGGCGTCCTTGAGCGTGGTCAGGTCGTCCTGCAGGTTCGTGGGCAGGGTATCGAAGAGCTCGGCGTGCTCGGAGAGGGTGGTGGCCACCTTCTGGGCCTTCACATTCCCGCTCTGGCCGTGGGCGAGATCGCCGCGCAGCTCCTTCGCGAGCGACGCCAGGAGGACGCCGTGCTCAGCGTCCGCGCTCGTACTCGTGCTCGTGCTGGTGCTCGACGTGTTGTCGGCAGACAGGGGGGCGGCGGTGGCGCCCTGCGCGCCGACCCCGAGAAGGGCGCCGGCGGTCAGCACGGAGGCGGCACCCAGGGCGACGCGCTTGTTGCGGGAGGTGGCGGTTGCCGGGGAAAGCGTGTGCTTGTTCATGGTGGATCCTTTCGATTGCGGCAGCCGGTCGGTGAAAAACCCGATCGACCGTTCGTAGTCATCGGAGGAGCCTAGGTACCGGGAGTGGGTGGCCGGTCCGTGCGGGCTGGGAATCGGGATGGTTGCCGTCCCGTTCGGGGTGGGCGTGTCGCCGGTGAGCGCAACCGGCGGAGGCGCGCACCGGTGGCCGCGGAATACGGCCTGACCGGGGGCTGAGCTGGTCCGGCCACGCATCCTGCCCGGCCGTGCGGCCGGACCCCGGCGGAGCCAGGGGCGCTCAGGGCGATTACGCTCTGCGCGGAGAAACGTGAACCAGGGCGGCCGTTCAGAGCTCCGGCAGCAGCCCGCGCATGCGGCAGGGCTGGCCGCCGACGAGGTTCAGGCACGAGTTGAACGCCGTGGGATAGCCGACGGCCTCCGACGCCCCGAACCACTGGTTGTAGAACCGCCAGAAGTTCAGGTTGCCGTGCGTCGAGCATCCGTCGCCGTCGGTGCCCGGGCGGGCCAGCGCGGCGGTATTGGGCTGGTACGGGGTGTAGTTGTAGAGGTTCGCGGTGGCCTGGTTCTCGATCGTGACGGATGTCGCGCCGCAGCTCGCATCCGGATTGAAGCCCACGCGGACGGTGCCGATCTTGTAGGGGCGCTCGGGCTGCTGGGTGTACTGCCGGAAC
>DATISQ010000311.1:0-8822 GCA_035581905.1 Cryobacterium sp. | reverse complement strand
GCACGAGCGGGCGCAGATCGTCTCGCAGGCGCTCGAAGGCCTGGGCCACGGGCTCCTCGGAGAGGGACCGGTCGTGGTCGGAGACGGCGCGCAGCGCCACCATGGCCGTCGCGGCCAGGTCGATCGCGGTCTGCCGGGCCGAGGCGTCGCTCGTGTCCCGGGAGCGGAGCACGGCCAGCAGCGACTCGAGTGTGGTCGCCTGCGTGTCGGTGAGATCGGCGACGACGCGGGCGCGCTCGGCGGACGCGGACCGGGAGTCGAACGGCTCGATCGAGGGGGTCTGACGCTGAATATTCACCTCTGCAGCCTACCGGGGGCGACTGCGGCCATCCGTTCGGGTAGGTCGACCCTCCGTTCGGTGGGCCTCATGCCCACCCGAAGGAGTGGACGATGAAGTAATGCCTTCCCGCACCGACACCCCCGTGACCGACTCCGTGACCGTCACCGACTCGCTCGCCGCCATCGCGGCCGAGAACGCCGGGATCGTGGACCAGCTTGTCGCTGCTGCCGCCCTGTCGGATGCGGCCGGACCGCCGGCCGCGCCTCTCGATCGGGCCGCGGCCGCACTGCGGGGAGCCCGGCGCGTGTTCGTGCTCGGCGCGGGCAGGTCCGGACTGGCCCTGCGCATGACGGCGATGCGGCTGATGCACCTGGGGCTCGACGTGCACGTTGTCGGCGAGGTGACCACCCCGGCCATCGCGGCCGGCGACGTGCTGCTGGCTGCGAGCGGTTCCGGCGCGACGGCCGCTGTCGTGCGCGCCGCCGACACGGCCGCGGCGTCCGGTGCCCGGGTGATCGCGATCACCACGGCCCCGGACTCCCCGCTCGCCGCGCTGGCCGCGGTGACCGTGATCGTGCCGGCCGCCCAGAAGCAGGACCACGCCGGTCTCTTGTCGATCCAGTACTCGGGCGCGCTCTTCGAGCAGTCCGTCGTCGTAATCGGCGACGCGATCTTCCACAGCCTGTGGAAGGCATCCGGTGCCACGGCCGACGAACTCTGGCCGCGCCACGCGAACCTCGAATAGCCCTTTTTCCCTGCGTCACTCCCACCAGAACCGGAAAGTAGATCATCATGAAGCTGCAAGTCGCCATGGACGTACTCACCACGGATGCCGCCCTCGAGCTGGCCGCCAAGGTCGCCCCCTACGTCGACATCATCGAGCTCGGCACCCCGCTGATCAAGGCTGAGGGTCTGCGCGCCGTGACCGCCGTCAAGGCCGCGCACCCCGACAAGACGGTCTTCGCCGACCTGAAGCCGCTGGATGCCGGTGAGCTCGAGGCCGACCTGGCCTTCGGCGCGGGGGCCGACCTGGTGACCGTGCTCGGCACGGCCGGGGACAGCACGATCGTCGGAGCGGTCGCCGCGGCGACCAAGCACGGCAAGGGTGTCGTCGTTGACCAGATCGGCGTCGCCGACAAGGTGACCCGGGCCCGCGAGGTGACCGGGCTCGGCGCCGTCTTCGTCGAGATGCACGCCGGCCTCGACGAGCAGGCCGAGCCCGGCTTCTCGCTCGCGACCCTGCTCAACCAGGGCGAGACCGCCCGGGTGCCGTTCTCCCTCGCCGGCGGCGTGACCGTGGCCACCATCGCCTCCGTGCAGCGTGCGGGGGCCCGGGTCGCCGTCGCCGGCGGGGCCTTCTACGGCGCCGAGGACCCGGCCGCCGCCGCGGCCGCCCTGCGCGCCGCCATCATCTAACCCGCACGGCCCAGCCCGCTCGCGCCGCAGCCCGTCGGCAAACCCGGCCGAATTGCGGCAAAAGCACCCTCGTTATCGAAACGAGGGTGCTTTTTCCGCAACTGGACGGGGGTTGGGCGCGGGGGGAGCGGGGAGGGAGGGAGGGAGAGGCGGGGAGGTTAGCCGAGCAGCATTTTGCCAAGCCTGTCGGCGGAGTACACGGTGGCGGTGGCCTCGGCGGCCTCGGCCGGGGAACCGTAGCCCCACTCCACGAGGATGGCCGGCACGCCGTGGGCGGCGGCCCCCTCCGCGTCGTAGCGGCGGTCGCCGACCATGACGGCCTGGGTGAGGTCGGCACCGGCTGCGGCGAGGCGCTCCAGGGCCTCCGCCACGACGTCGGCCTTGGAGCTGCGCGTCTCGGTGTCCGCGGAGCCCACGATGGCGGTGAAGTATTTCGCGAGGTCGAAGTGCTCGAGCACTGCGATCGCGTTGTGCTGGGTCTTGCTGGTGGCCACGGCCATCGGGATCTTCGCCGCGTGGATGCGCTCGAGGAGCCCTGCGACGCCCGGGAAGATGGCGGTGTCGAGCAGGTGCTTGCCCTGGTCGTCGGCGCGGTAGACGGCGACGGCCTCGACGGCCTCCTCCGGCGTCATGCCGGCGTACTCGCGGAAAGCGGCGAGTAGAGGCGGACCCACGTAGGCCAGAAGTTCGGCGTCGGTGGGAACCGGGCGGCCCAGCACGGCGAAGGTGCGAGCGAGAGAATTGGTGATGGCCGGGGCGGAATCGGTGATCGTTCCGTCAAGGTCAAAAAGTATGGCACTCCAGGTGCGAGTCAGTGTCGAAATCACAGGCTAATACTAGGGCCCGAAGGTGAATTCCTGCATAAATCTTAAACAGATGAGAATAATACGCTTCTGCGCCGGGCGCCAGCCCCTAAAACAGCTTCGACTGGGTGTCGTCGAGTCCGCGCATGGCGTCGTAGTCGAGGACGAGGCAACGGATGCCACGGTCCTCGGCCAGGGTGCGCGCCTGCGGCTTGATGATCTGTGCCGCGAAAACCCCGATCACCGGGGAGAGATGCGGGTCGCGGTTCATGAGTTCGAGGTAGCGCGTGAGCTGTTCCACCCCGTCGATGTCGCCGCGCCGTTTCAGCTCCACGGCGACGGATCCGCCGGCGGAATCGCGTGCCAGGATGTCGACCGGGCCGATCGCCGTCATGTACTCCCGGCGCACCAGGGTATGGCCGTCGCCGAGCAGGTGGATGTGCTCGGCGAGCAGCTTCTGCAGGTGCGCCTCGACGCCGTCCTTGATCAGCCCGGGGTCGATGCCGAGCTCGTGGGCGGAGTCGTGCAGTACCTCGTAGATGCTGACGATGAGCTGGTCGGCGGTCTTGGCGTGGGTGACCGTCCAGACGGCCGTGACGCCGGCATCCGTCTGGTCGTCATCCGGGTCGGACAGGGCCAGGCTGCACGGCGGGCTCATCCAGTTGAGCGGCTTGTAGGAGCCGCCGTCGGAGTGCACGAGCACACTGCCGTCCGACTTGATCATGAGCAGGCGGGTGGCCAGCGGCAGATGCGCGCTGAGTCTCCCGGCGTAGTCGACGGAACATTTCGCAATCACAAGGCGCACCAGTCGAGCTTAACCGCGACCGGGGCCTCCGTTTCCCCATCCGGCGTTCAGGGCGCGGCGGGAGCGGAGTAGGTGCGCTCGCGC
Source organism: Cryobacterium sp. (assembly GCA_035581905.1). GTDB lineage: Bacteria > Actinomycetota > Actinomycetes > Actinomycetales > Microbacteriaceae > Cryobacterium. The sequence goes on along the minus strand of DATISQ010000311.1, from coordinate 5,434 downwards.
GCGGCGGGTGCGGCCAGACCCGCCACCACCATCAGCGCGAGGATGAGGAACAGGGCATTCAGGATGCCCCAGGCCTCGCCGAGCAGGCCGAGCACGGGCGGGCCCACGAGGAACGCGAAATAGCCGATCATCGCGACGACGCTCACCCGTGCGGCGGCGTTCTTCGTGTCGTCGGCGGCGGCCGACATGCCCACCGGGAAGCCCAGTGACGCGCCGAGGCCCCAGAGCACGGTGCCGGTGTAGAGCAGCCACTCGTTCGGCGCCAGGATGAACAGGACCAGGCCGAGGATGCCGAGCAGCGCGCAGGCGCGCAACACCGGCACCCGGCCGAACCGGTCGAGGATCGGGCCGCCGAACACCCGGCCGACGGTCATTGCCGTCACGAAGACGCCGAAGACGATGGCGCCCTCCGTGTTGCTCAGCCCGTGCCCGTCGACGGCGGCCAGGGCGAGCCAGTCGTTGGCCGAGCCCTCGGCGAAGGTCATGCCGAGCACGATCGTGCCGATCAACAGGAGCCTGGTGTCGCCCCAGACCGACAGCCCGGCGCGCAGGCGCTCCCGCCAGGGCGGCGCGGCGGGCGGGCCGGCCTTGACCGGTCCCGACGCGGCGCCTGACACCCGGGCCGGCTCGTCGCCGAGCTCCGCGCGCACCGGGATGAACGGTACGCCGACGACGGCCGTGGCGAGCACGAGCAGCGCGATCCCGGCCAGGTGCCAGAACACCGGCAGGGAAAGGAAGGATGCCCCCGCGCCGGTCAGTGCGCCGACCACGGTGCCGAGGCTGAAGCAGGCGTGCATCAGCGGCATCAGCGTCTTGCCGATCGCCCGCTCGGCCGCCGCGCCCTCGACATTCATCATGACGTCGACCGACCCCATACCCAGGCCCACCAGGACCAGCCCGGCGAAGACCAGTTCGGTGGACTGCAGAAGGCTCGTGCCGACCCCGGCGGTAATGAGTCCCAGCGAGGAGACCGCGACACCGAGCACAATGGCGCGCCGGGCGCCGAGGCGCGCGAGCAGACCGACCGCCGCCACGAGGCCGAGCACCGATCCGGCCGCGAGGCCGAAGATGACGATGCCCACCTGCGCCGTCGAGAGCTCGAGGCCGTCGCGCACGGCAGGGATGCGGGACATCCAGGTCGCCAGGGCGAGTCCGGCAATGAAGAAGAGCGCGAACACGGCGTTCCGCCAGGCGAGCAGCCCCGGTCCGGCGGTCTGGACGGCGGCTCCGAGGTTTCGGGCGGTATGAGTCACACACTCCAAGTTATCCGAATCGCGCCGGGCGGAAACGTCGCTGGTCGTGACCCGCCTTGGCGAAGACGATAAAATAGGTTAGCCTTACCTAACCAATCAAAGCGCACGAGGAGATATTCCATGCACACCCCAGGCCGACTCGCCTTACTCGCCGCCGGAGCCTGCGTGCTCGCTCTGGCCGGCTGCTCCGTGGCCTCGCCGCCCGACGTCGAGGAGACCGCAGCGAGCGACGGCTCCTTCACCCTCTATTCCGGCCGTGACGAGGAACTCATCCAGCCGCTGATCGACCGGTTCGAGACCGAGACCGGAATCACGGTCGACGTGCGCTACGGCAACACGGCCGAACTCGGTGCGCTGCTGCTGGAGGAGGGCGAGCAGACGCCCGCCCAGGTCTTCCTGGCCCAGGATGCCGGTGCGCTCGGAGCCCTGAGCAACGCCGACCTGTTTGCGGAGCTGCCGGACGACATCGCGAATACCGTGCCCGCCGGCTTCACCTCCACCGATGCCAGCTGGGTCGGCGTAACCGGCCGCGCCCGCGTGATCGTCTACGACGGCGGCGAGCTGACCGCCGACGCGGTGCCCACCTCCGTTGCCGCCTTCGCCGAGCCCGAATGGGCCGGCCGCTTCGGAATCGCCCCGACCAACGCGAGCTTCCAGGCGTTCGTCACCGCCTACCGCGTGCTCGAGGGTGAGGAGGCGGCGGATGCCTGGCTCGCAGGCGTCGCCGCGAACGACCCGCAGATCTTCGAGAACAACCGGGCCGTGCTGGCCGCCGTCAACGACGGTGTCATCGACGCCGGCCTGATCAACCACTACTACTGGTTCGCCCAGGCAGCCGAGGCGGGCGCCGAGAACATGCGCGCGCAACTGGCCTACCCCGAGGCCGGCGACCCCGGGTCGATCGTCAACGTGACCGGGGCCGGACTGCTCCGCGGCGCCGCGACCGACGAAGACGCCCTCCAGTTCATCGAATACCTCGTGTCGCCCGACGCGCAGCAGTACTTCGTCGACCAGACGTTCGAATACCCTCTTATTGACGGCATCGACGCCCCGGCGGGTCTGCCGCCGATCGAGTCCCTGGTCAACCCCGACCTCGACCTCTCCGACCTCGAATCGCTCGAGGTCACCCAGGAGCTCCTCGCGCAGTACGGCCTGATCTGATTTTTTCCTGGAAGTGAGAGCCATGACCGACAGCGCGCGGCGCATCCGACGGTCCCGGCCGTTGGGCGCGGGCGCGCCGCTGTGGCTGCTCGCGCTGGCCGCGGTCTGCGCCTCGGCGGCTCTAATCCCGCTCGTGTACCTGGTCGTGCGGGCGACGGATGCCGGCCTCACCGAGCTGGTCGCGACGCTGCTGCGTCCCCGGGTGCTCGCGCTGACCGTGAACACCGTGCTGCTCGCGGGAGCGGTGACCCTGGCCTGTCTCGTGCTCGGCACCGCCTGCGCCTGGGTGCTCACCCGGGTGCGCCTGCCGGCGGCGCGGGCCTGGCTGCTCGTGTGCGCCCTCCCGTTGGCGGTGCCGTCGTACCTCGCCGCCTACGGCTGGCTGGTCTGGCTGCCCGCGCTGAACGGGTTCTGGGCGAGCTGGTTCGTGCTGACGGCCGTCTGCACCCCGTACGTGACGCTGCCGGTGGTGGCGGCACTGCGCGGGGCGTCCGGTGACCTGGAAGCGGTCGCCCGCACCCTCGGGCGCGGACCGTGGGGGGCATTCTGGCAGGCCACCTGGCCCAGGATCCGGCCCGCGGCCGTCGCCGGGTCTCTCCTGGTCTGTCTCTACGCGCTCTCCGATTTCGGGCTGGTGTCGATGCTGCGGTACCAGACGCTGACCTGGGGAATCAATGCCGCCTACGGGGCCAGCTTCAACCGCAACCAGGCAGCCCTCCTCGCCCTCGTGCTCGTGGTGCTCGCCCTGTTCGTCGTCGCCGGGGAGCGCTTCAGCCGCGGCCGGGCGGCGACCGCCGCCGGCCGCACCAGCCCGCCGATGCACCGCCCGGGCGGCTGGCTGCTCGCGCTCCTCATGCTGCTGCTCGCTGCCCCGGTCGTGGGCATCGTCGTGCCGGTGCTCGGCCTGCTCAGCCGCCTCCTGGAGGCGGCCACCCTGCGCGCGATCGACCTGCAGCGACTGGCCGAGGCCATCGGCGCCACCCTGGGGCTCGCGGTCGGCGGCGCCCTGCTCGCAGCCCTGCTGGCGCTGCCGATCGCGGCGCTGGCTGCCCGGTACCGCGGCAGGCTGGTGGCCGCGATCGAGGCGGCCGGTTTCCTGGGCCATGCCCTGCCCGGCATCGTCGTCGGACTGGCCCTGGTCTTCTTCGCGCTCGCCGCGGTGCCGATGCTCTACCAGAGCGTCGTCGTGCTGGTCTTCGGCTACGCGGTGCTGTTCATGCCCAAGGCGATCGGTACCATGCGCAGCGGCATCGCCGCCGTGCCGGGCAGCCTGATCGACGTGTCCCGGATGCTGGGACTCTCGCCCCTGGCCACGTGGTGGCGGGTGACCGCACGGATCGCGCTGCCCGCCATCGGGGTCGGGGCGCTCCTGGTGGCCATCTCGATCATGAAAGAATTGCCGGCGACGCTGTTGCTGCGCCCGACGGGCATCTCGACGCTCGCCACCGAGCTCTGGAGCCGCACGACGGTCTTCGAGTTCGGCGCGGCAGCTCCCTATGCCGCCGCGCTCGTGCTGCTGGCAGCCGTGCCGGCCGCCCTGCTGTCGGGCGCGCGGGGCGTCGCGAAGGAGGAACTGTGAGCTGGGTGTCGATCGACGGGCTGTGCGTGGCCTACGGGGAGACCAGCGTGCTCGACGGCATCCGTCTCTCCTGTCCGCGGGGAAGCGTGGTGGCCGTGCTCGGCCCGAGCGGCTGCGGCAAGACCACTCTGCTGCGCGCGATCGCGGGCCTGTTGCCGGTGGATGCCGGCACGATCAGCGTCGGTGGCCGGCTGATGTCGTCGCCGACGGTGCAGGTCGCCCCGGAGAAGCGGGGGATGGGTTGGGTTCCACAGGACGCCGCGCTCTTCCCGCACCTGACCGTGGGCGAGAACATCGGCTTCGGCCTGCCGCGATCGACGCGGGGCCGGGCCGCCCGGGTGGCCGAGCTGGCCGACGTCGTGGGTCTCGGCGGGTTCATCGACCGGGCTCCGTCCCAGCTGTCGGGCGGGCAGGCGCACCGTGTGGCCCTGGCCCGTGCGCTCGCCCCGGAGCCGGCCCTGATGCTGCTCGACGAGCCGTTCGCCGCGCTCGATCCGCTGCTGCGCGCCGCGCTCCGCAGCGAGGTCGCCGAGCTGCTCCGCGCGCGGCAGTGCACCACTCTGCTCGTCACCCACGACCAGGAGGAGGCGCTCTCGCTCGCCGACTACGTCGCCGTGATGCGGAACGGTCACATCCTGCAGTGGGGAACTCCCGCCGAGATCTACGAGCGCCCGGTGAGCCGCTGGGTGGCCGGTTTCGTCGGCGACACCGTCGAACTCGACGGGGTCTGGGAGGGAGACCGGGTGCGCTGCGCGCTCGGCACCATCGAGGCGGAGCCCGCCGATGAAACCCGGCCCGTGCAGGGGGCGCCCGTTCACCTGGTGCTGCGCCCCGAGTGGCTCCGACTCGACGAGCGGGGCACGGATGCCACGGTCTCGGCGATCGCCTACGCCGGGCACGACGCACTGGTCAGTTTCGACCTCGATTCCGGCGTCGGCGTGCGCGCCCGGATCGCGGCGCCGGACCTGCCGCGTCGCGGTGACCGGGTGACGCTCGGGCTGCGCCAACGGGCGCTGGCCTTCCCGGCTTAATCGGGCTCGCCGGCTTCGCCTCGAGCTTCGCCGCCGCTCGCTCTCGGCTAGATGGTGAAGCCCAGGGCGCTCATCATCTCCCGGCCGTCGTCGGTGATCTTCTCGATGCCCCACGGCGGCATCCAGACCCAGTTGATGCGGAACGCGTCGACGACGCCGTCCAGGGCGATGCCGGTCTGCTCCTCGAGCACGTCGGTCAGCGGGCAGCCGGCCGAGGTCAGGGTCATGTGGATGATCAGCGCGTCGTTCTCGTCGTCCCAGCCCAGGTCGTAGATCAGCCCGAGGTCGACGACGTTGATGCCGAGTTCCGGGTCCATGACGTCTTTGAGCGCCTCTTCGATTTCGTCGAAACGCGCCGGGGTCAGCGTGGAGACCATGGATTTAGCCTACGTTCGATTCCGTGAGAAAAC
>DATISQ010000310.1:0-1588 GCA_035581905.1 Cryobacterium sp. | reverse complement strand
CCTTCTTGAGGGCCACGTCGGTCAGGTGGGCGTAGTCCACGAGCCGCGGATCGCTGAGGTCGCTGATCTCGATGACGGGCATCCGGTCAGTCTAATCGCGGGGCGGGGCGGGCGCCGTGCGGGCACCGACGACCGGGCTTTCCCGGGCGGTTTGGGCAAACCTCCTCCAATTCGGTCGGATAGCCGGCGCGCGCCCCCGGAATTCCGCGGAAGCGCGATCCGGCCCGCTCGATTTGCAGGAGTTATGCATGAGCAAGGACCGAACCCGGGTCCCCGCACGGGGCGTCCGGCGCTGAACCGTGGATGCGAGACTGGCACGGTGTCGAGGTCCAGGAGTGAGAAGAGCGAGTTCAGTGAGCCGAGCCAGCCCGGCGCGAACGGTTCGGCGCATTCGCAGACCCTGTCCCGCGGCATCCGGGTACTCGAGATCCTCGCCGAGGCCGACGAACCCCTGACCATTGCGGACGTGGCCGCCGCCCTCGGCGTGCACCGTTCGATCGCCTACCGGATCCTGCGCACGCTGGAGGACCACGGGGTCGTGATCCGGGATGCCGCCGGCGCCGTGCGCCTCGGGCCGAGGATGGCCGCACTCGCCCGCGGTGTCTCCCGCGGCCTGCAGACCGCCGCGCTGCCCGAGCTGACGAGCGTCGCCAACGAGCTGGGGATGACCGCCTTCGTGGCCGTGCTCGACCGGGCGGAGGTTGTCACCCTGGTCAGCGTCGAACCTCGGCAGGCGCATGCCACGGTCGCGCAGCGCCCCGGCACGCGGCATCCGCTCGGCAGAGGCGCCCCCGGCATCGCCCTCCAGTCCCTGCTCACGGCGGCCCAGTGGGCGCACCTCGGCGAGGACGCCCGCCGCGACGAGGCCGCCGAGGTGCGCACGCGCGGATTCGCCACCAGTCATGACGAGGTCATCCCGGGGCTGGCCTCCGTGGCTGTGCCTCTGGTCGTGCCCGGCGAGGCGCCGGCGGCGCTGGCGGTCGTCTATCTCGGCAGCGGGCAGAGCGCCACCGAGATCGGCGCGCGACTCGTGACCGCCGCGGCCGCGATCGCGGCCGCTCTGCGCTAGCCGGCCCAGTCGACAGCCCCGCAGAAAGACCCTGTAGATAATATACGATCTGTGATACCGTTTCGGAATCGCACGACAACGCGCGACCACCCACAGGGAAATACAAAGGGGTATTCCATGGCATTGACCACCACCCAACCGGACGCGGCGAAAGCGACCCTTTCCAAGCGACAAGAAGAACGCCGGGTCCTGGCCGGCACCATGGTGGGCACCACCATCGAGTGGTACGACTTCTTCATCTACGCGCAGGCCGCCGGCCTCGTGCTGGCCGGACTGTACTTCGCCCCGCTGGCAGACGACAACGCCGGGCTGGCTCAGCTGATCGCCTGGGCCTCCCTCGGCATCAGCTTCCTGTTCCGTCCGCTGGGCGCGATCGTGGCCGGCCACCTCGGTGACCGTCTCGGCCGCAAGGCCATGCTCGTGATGACCCTCGTCATCATGGGCGCGGCGACCGCACTGATCGGGCTCCTGCCGACCTTCGAGCAGATCGGCATCTGGGCCCCGATCCTGCTGATCGTG
>DATISQ010000309.1:0-3065 GCA_035581905.1 Cryobacterium sp. | reverse complement strand
CGGCCCCGGCGACGCCATGGCTGCGGGGATCGGCATGGTGCACCAGCACTTCATGCTCATCCCGGTGTTCACCGTCGCCGAGAACGTCATGCTCGGGCATGAGGAGACCAGGGCCGGCGGTCGCCTCGACCTGCCCGCGGCCCGCAAGCACGTGCGCGAGATCTCCCGGCGGTTCGGGTTCGACGTCGACCCGGATGCGCTGGTCGAGGACCTCCCCGTCGGCGTGCAGCAGCGGGTCGAGATCATCAAGGCGCTCTCCCGTGACGCGAAGGTGCTCGTCTTCGACGAGCCCACCGCCGTGCTCACGCCGCAGGAGACCGACGAACTCATGGTCATCATGCGCCAGCTCAAGGCGAGCGGAACGTCCATCGTCTTCATCACGCACAAGCTGCGTGAGGTCCGCGAGGTCGCCGACCGGATCACCGTCATCCGTCTGGGCAAGGTCGTCGGCGAGGCGCTGCCGACCGCCAGCAACGTCGAACTGGCCACCCAGATGGTCGGCCGTGCGGTGGACCTCACCGTGGACAAGTCCCCGGCCGTTCCCGGTGAGACGGTGCTCTCGGTGCAGAACCTCACCGTGCTCGACCCTCACGGCCAGATCCTGGTCAACAACGTCAGCTTCGATGTGCACCGGGGTGAGATCCTCGCCATCGCCGGGGTGCAGGGCAACGGGCAGACCGCCCTGACGGAGGCTCTGATGGGCCTGCAGCCCCGCGTCTCGGGGGAGATCACCCTCGAAGGCAAGTCGCTGCGCGGGCACTCGGTGCGCCAGGTGCTCGACGCCGGTGTCGGTTTCGTTCCGGAGGACCGCACCGAAGACGGACTGGTCGGCGATTTCACCATCGCCGAGAACCTGATGCTCGACCGCTCGAACGCGCTCCCCTTCGTCAAGCGCTGGAACGTGCAGCGGGCCGTCCTCGCCGCGTTCGCCGAGAAGAAGGTCACGGAGTTCGACGTGCGCGCCCAGGGCATCGAGACCCCGGTCGGCAAGCTCTCCGGCGGCAACCAGCAGAAGGTCGTCCTCGCCCGCGAGCTCGGCCGCGAGCTGCGACTCTTCATCGCCGCCCAGCCCACCCGCGGACTCGACGTCGGTTCGGTGGAGTTCGTGCACGAGCGCATCGTGGCCACCCGGGATGCCGGCACGCCCGTGATCGTGATCTCGACCGAACTCGACGAGGTGGCGGCCCTCGCGGACCGGATCATGGTCATGTACCGCGGTCGCATCATCGGCATCGTTCCCGGTGACACGCCGCGCGCCGAACTCGGTTTGATGATGGCCGGCGAAACGCCCGCCGGAAAAGGAGCTGCCGCGTGAGCGCGACACAGGGTCCCACGTCTGAGTCAGGAACACCGGCGACGCCGGCGCCCGAACAGCCGTCCCGCTGGAACCAGGCGTTCCGCGAGATCACCACCGGCAGCGCCATCATCTCCGTGCTCGCCGTCGTGCTCGCGCTCTTCGTCGGCGGCATCATGATCGCCTTCACCAACAACGACGTGCAGGAAGCCGCCGGCTACTTCTTCTCCCGGCCGGGCGACCTGCTGCGGGAAATCTGGAATTCCGTGTCCGGCGCGTACTCGGCCCTGTTCCAGGGGTCGGTCTACAACTTCCGCCGGCCGAGTTTCGCGGCCGGCATCAAGCCGCTCACCGAGACCCTCACCTTCGCGACCCCGCTGATCATGGCCGGGCTCGGCGTGGCGCTGGGCTTCCGGGTGGGCATGTTCAACATCGGTGGCCGCGGCCAGATGCTGATCGCCGCGGCCCTCGGCGGCTGGGTCGGCTTCGCGGTCGACCTGCCCTACGGCCTGCACATGGTCGCCGCGCTCGTGGCCGGCGTGCTCGGCGGCGCCCTCTGGGGCGGGATCGTGGGTCTGCTCAAGGCCCGCACCGGCGCCCATGAGGTGATCACCACGATCATGCTCAACTACGTCGCGTTCTACCTGGTCAGCTACCTGCTGCGCGAGGGCTTCCTGAAGACCCCCGGGTCGAACAACCCGAAGAGCCCGGCGACGAAGGCGACCGCGGTCTTCCCCGACCTGCTCGGCTCGACCTATACCCTGCACTTCGGGTTCATCCTGGCCATCGCCGCCACGGTCTTCACCTGGTGGCTGCTGTCCCGGTCGAACCTGGGCTTCCAGTTCCGGGCCGTGGGGCTGAACCCCCACGCGGCGCGGGTCGCCGGCATCAGCGTCAAGCGCATCTACGTCTACGCGATGCTGTTCTCGGGCGGTCTGATCGGCCTGGCCGGCATCAACCAGGTGCTCGGCACCACGACCAGCGGTTTCGGCGCCGGGCTCGACTCGGGCATCGGCTTCGACGCGATCACGGTCGCGCTGCTGGGTCGTTCCAAGCCCTGGGGCGTGTTCGCCGCCGGCATCCTGTTCGGCGCGTTCAAGGCCGGCGGCTTCTCGATGCAGGCGGCCGAGGGGGTACCGATCGACATCGTGCTCGTCGTGCAGTCGCTGATCGTGCTCTTCATCGCGGCTCCGCCTCTCGTGCGGGCCATCTTCCGCCTGCCGGCCCCCGGCTCCGCGCCCCGCCGTGCACTGCCCAACGTTTCCCAGGAGGTGGCTGCAAAGTGAGCACCGTAGCTCCGGCCGTCCAGCCCGCATCGCCCGACGCGGACGATCGCCCCGAATTCGAGAATGTGAAGAGCTGGAAGGCTCCGATCGCCCTCGGGATCTTCACCGTCTTCGCATTCCTGCTCCTCGTGGTCTTCGGCCGCGAGGGCATCAGCACCATGCGGCTCTCCACCACGAGCGACCTGATCCAGCTGCCCGACCTCGAGCTGCCCACCCTGCTGACCGGCATCGTGATCAGCGTGCTGCTGCTCCTGATCGCGGGCGTGAGCGCCTGGTTGGTGCAGTCCCGGCGCAAGGTGCCGATCTGGCTGATCGCCGTCTTCGCGGTGCTCTTCCTGATCGGGTTCCTGGCCTGGGCCGCCGCCGGCGCGACCATCCCGGTGCCCGGGCTGCTCTTCGGCTCGCTCAGCCTGGCCGTGCCGCTGATCTTCGGTGCTCTCGGCGGCGTCATCTCCGAGCGGGTCGGCGTGGTCAACATCGCCATC
>DATISQ010000308.1:0-2339 GCA_035581905.1 Cryobacterium sp. | reverse complement strand
ACTGGCCGCGGCGACGCGGCCCACGGCATCCGTCACCTGGTCCAGCAGCCGGGAGGCGATATTCCAGCGCTGCCAGTAGAGCACCACGTCGATCGGATGCCCGGGCGCCAGTTCCACGAGCCGGCCGTCGGCGAGTTCGGTGAGGCACTGTTGCTCGGGCAGCAGCCCCCAGCCCAGGCCGAGTATCACCGCGCGGGCGAAGTCGGCCGAGGTCGGGATGTGGTGACGCGGGACATCCGTGGCCCGACCGCCGATGCCGCGCAAGAACCGGTGCTGCAGGTCGTCACGACGGTCGAAGTTCACCATCGGGGCGGTGTCGAGCCCCGCGAGGTCGAGCCCCGCGGCGTTCGGACCCGCCGGGTTCGGACCCGCCGGGTTCGGCCCCGCGTGGTTCGGCCCCGCCGGGTTCGGCCCCGCGCGGTCGAGCCCCGCGGTGCCGGCGACGCCGCCCAGCCAGGCGTCGATGAACCGGGGACTGGCCACGGCCCGGTAGCGCATCGAGCCCAGCCGCACCGAGCTGCACCCCTGCACCGCCTCCGCCGTCGAGGTGACCGCCGCCATCACGGCACCCGAACGCAGCAGGGAGGTGGTGTGCTCCTGGTCTTCGCGGTAGATGTCGAAGACCGCGCCGCTGCCTTCGGGCACGGCGGCGAGCGCGTCGAGGAACCAGGTGCCCAGGGAATCGGCGTTGACCGCCAATGCCAGCGAGGTCCGGCCGCCCGTCTGCAACCCCGCGCCGAGCTCGGTGGCCACGTCGCTCTCGAGCAACTGCACCTGGCGCGCATGCCGCAGCACGATGTCGCCGGCGGCGGTGGGCACAACCGGGTTCACCCGCTGGATCAGCACCTGACCGGCCGCCTGTTCCATGGCCTTGACCCGTTGCGAGACAGCGGAGGCCGTCAGCCGCAGCCGTTGCGCCGCCGCCTCGAACGTGCCCTCCTCGACGAGCGCAACCAGGGTATGCAGGTGGTCCAACTGGAATGCCATCATTAGCCTCGCTTAGGTATCCTTCGAAACTTTAGCTGTACTACATACGCGGTGTCTCCTAGATTTGCCAGCATGGATCTCGCCACCACCCTGCTCCCCTCGCTCCTCGGGTTCGGCACCGGGCTGGCCCTGATCATCGCGATCGGCGCACAGAACGCCTACGTTCTGCGGCTCGGGATCGAAGGGCGCACCCGCACCATCCTGCCGGCGGTGCTGATCTGTGCCATTTCGGATGCCGCGCTCATCTTCGCGGGGATCCTCGGCATCGGCCTCGTGGTGGAGCAGACCCCGGTGGCACTGATCGTGATCCGCGTCATCGGGGCCGCGTTCCTGCTCACCTACGGCGTTTTCGCCGCGGTGCGGGCCTTCCGGCCGCGCACCCTCGTGGCGACTGCCTCGCCCCTCCCGATCAGTACACCGGTCGCGGTTGCGACGATGCTCGCGCTCACCTGGCTGAACCCGCACGTCTACCTCGACACCCTGCTCTTCCTGGGCTCGGTGGCCAACCAGCAGGGCGAGGCGGCCCGCTGGTGGTGGGGCGGCGGCGCGATCACCGCGAGCTTCGTGTGGTTCTTCAGCCTCGGATTCGGCGCCCGCCATCTGCGGCGGTTCTTCGCCCGCCCGGGATCGTGGCGCATCCTCGACGGTTTCATCGCCGTCGTCATGCTGTCGCTCGGGGCAGGGATGGCGCTCGGGGTGTAGCTGCGCCCGACTTGCGGTTTGCCTGCCCGGCGGCCGATCGGCAACCGGCTGGCCGACTTGCCTTGGGGCGACTTCTTGTCGTCGCGGCGCAGGTTGCGGAAGCCGGCGCAGGTTGGAACGTGCGCCGGCTTCCATAGGGTGCGCCGCGACATCCGTCACCCCTCGTGCGGATGGCGGCGTATTACGCATCTGGACCAGCTGGCCGGCGTTTCTGTGACGCCGGCCGTGAGGGCTGAGACGGATGCCTATCGGCCCAGCCCCCGGCATCCGTCGCTACCCGACGACGAGGGCTGCTTCCAACTCGGCCGGGGCAGCGAGCCGCACGATGACGGGCGTTGCGTTGCCCAGGTTGTCGGATACCGGGCAGCGGAGGCCGGCCAGGCGGAGCACCTCGTCGAGTTCGGCCGTGCTGGCGTCCGAGTCGAATTCGGCGATGAGCTCGATGCCCTCGAATCCAGCCCGGTTCTCGGTGGGCAGCCCCATCAGCCGCGAGGGGTCGAGCTCACCCATCACCGTGAGCCGCAACGACCGCAGCTCGACGCCCTGCTCCGTGGCGACCATTTGGATGACGACGTTCATGCAGCCGGCGAGGGAGGCCAGGGCGTATTCGACCGGATTGGGCCCGGCATCCTCACCCCCGAACATGGCGG
>DATISQ010000307.1:0-8512 GCA_035581905.1 Cryobacterium sp. | reverse complement strand
TGGTTCCTGATTCCTGATCCCCATCCATTCGTCTCTGGCACCGGGGAAGTGTGTCAGGCAGAACGGCTGGGAGTCAGGCGTCAGGAGCTAGATGAGTCCCGGAATCACCTCCTCCGTGATGTTGGCGAATGAATCTTCCTGTTCGGAGAGGTATGCGTCCCACGCGACGGTGTCCCAGATCTCGACCCGGTTGCCGGCACCGATCACGGTGAGGTCCCGGTCGAGCCCGGCCCAGGCGCGCAGGTTCGCGGGAATGGTCACCCGGTTCTGCTTGTCGGGCTGCTCGGCGCTCGCGCCGGAGAACATCATCCGGCTGAAGGATCGCCCGCTCTGGTCCGTGAGCGGGGCCTGGGAGATCTTCGCGTAGTACGTCTCGAATTCCCGGGTGGTGAACACGTAGAGGCAGTTCTCCTGGCCCCGGGTCATGACGATTCCGGGCGACAGCTCGTCACGGAATTTCGCGGGAAGGATGATGCGCCCTTTCTCGTCGAGCTTGGGGGCATACGTGCCAAAGAACATTCATCCCCCCCTCTTATCCGGCCATGATCCGAATCATGCTCCACTTTACTCCACTTTCATCCACTAAACAGGGATTACCCGGGAATTTTGGAGAAATACTCCACACTGCCCCGCATAAATACGGGGCACAGCCCGGTGGAGGGAAATTTCACGCCGGGGGCCGCTCATCGTCGTTTCCGGGCACAAAAAAAGGGCCGATCAAATGATCGGCCCTGTCTGGGTTCAGCGGTGGAGAGGTGAGGAGGAAGTTACTGCTGGCCGTCCTGGCGGCGATCCCAGCGTTCGTTCATGCGATCCATGAAACCGCGCTGCGACGACTGCTGCTGCTGGTTCGGGCGGGAGCGCGGGGCGGCCGCGGACATCTGCCTGGCGGACCTGCTGGGCGTGGTCGCGATCAGGACCCCGGCGAACATGACCACAAAGCCCAGGACGCCGAGCCACAACTGTTGGATGGCGACGCCGGCGATGAGACCGCCGATGCCGGCAACGGCGGTCAGAACCCCGAGAGAAATCGAGCGGTAGTTGGGGCGGAGGCTGCTGCCTCCGACGGTCGCTACGAAGTCGGCGTCATTGTGGTAAAGGCCGCGCTCCATCTCTTCGAGGAGTCGCTGCTCTTGTTCGGAAAGCGGCATCACATTCCTCCTGTTTGCGATCGAGCTGGTTACCTGCCCAATTCTAACCCCGCCGTGATGGCTAGGCTAGGCAGGTGGCGCAAAGCAATCATCTGATCGATATGGTTCATTCTCGCATCGACGAATTCCTCGATACCCGTCAACCAATTGTGACTTCTGTCAGCCCCGATCTCGTGCCGCTGGTGGAGTTCTCACGGCAGTTTCTCAGCGGTGGCAAGCGCTTCCGGGCCCAGTTCTGTTACTGGGGCTGGCAGAGCGTCGGTACCGGCGGGCCGGCCGGGTCGAGCCCGGCTTCCGACCACTCGGGGGCCTCTCTGGGGCCGGTCATCTCCGCGGCGGCGGCCCTGGAAATCTTCCATGCGGCAGCCCTCGTCCACGACGACATCATCGACAACTCGGACATCCGCCGCGGCGCGGCCTCCGCCCACAAGCTCTTCGAGGAGATGCACGGCCGGAGCGACTGGGCCGGGAGCCGGGTCGAGTTCGGGCGGGCGGCCGCTATCCTCCTCGGCGACCTCCTGCTGGGCTGGAGCGATGAACTGCTCGACGAGGGGCTCGCCGCGGCCCCCGATGCGTCCGCCGCGGCCCGGGCGCGGATCGAGTTCAACCGCATGCGCACCGAGGTGACCGTGGGCCAGTACCTCGACATTCTCGAGGAACGCGCCTGGCTCACCCAGCCCGAAACGGAGCTCTTCGACCGGGCGCTCCGGGTCATCGTCTTCAAGTCGGCCAAGTACAGCGTGCAGGCGCCGCTGGTGATCGGCGCGGCCCTGGCCGGCGCCGGCCCGGAGCACCTGGACGCCCTGCGAGCCTTCGGACTTCCACTTGGAATCGCCTTCCAGCTCCGGGACGACCTCCTCGGGGTGTTCGGCGACGCCTCCGTCACCGGCAAGCCGAGCGGTGACGATCTTCGCGAGGGCAAGCGCACCGTGCTGGTCGCGCTGGCGCGCCAGAACCTGACGGACCCGGCCCGCACCGAACTGGACGCGCTTCTCGGCGACCCGCTGCTGACGGCAGCCCAGATCGGGATGCTGCAGCGCACGATCCTCGACAGCGGCGCCGTCGAACGGATCGAGGCCCTCATCGAGTCGAACGTCGCCGAGGCCCTGGCCGCCCTCGACGGATCACCGATCAGCGGCGCGGTCACGACGCACCTGATGGAACTGGCCGAGACGGTGACCCGCCGCGCGTTCTAAAGTCAGGCGAGCGCCTGGGCGACCCGTCGCACTTCGGCCTTGCGGCCGGCACGGAGCGCCTGCACCGGAGGGACGCCGAGGCTGTCGTCGACCTCGAGGAGCCAGCTCATCGCCTGCTCGTCGGTGAAGCCGTCGTCGGAGAGCACGATCAGCGTGCCGCGCAGCTCGGGCAGCGGCGCCCCGTCCCGGATGAACGCGGCCGGCACCTGCAGCGGGCCGTTGTCACGGCGGATGGCGAGAAGCTGTTTGTCGTCGACCAGCTGACGCACACGGCTCTGGCTGACGCCGAGCACCCGGACGAGGTCGGGGATGGACAGCCACTCTTGATCTGAAGAAGATTCGGTCACCCTTCCAGCCTCCCATGATTCGCGAAAGTGGACAAACTCCCCCCGGCGGTTCCGCGCGTGTTGTCACCCGGATCAGGGGTCTACCTGATTGACTTGAGTCAGGAACTGTGTCAGCACCGCTGTCGCATGAATCGACGGGAGCGAAATGTCGGCACCAGCCAGCAGGAACAGTCCAGCCAGCAACACCGGCAACGTGAACACTCCGGCGCCCGGGGAGGGCCGCCACCGGCACACGGAGCGCCGGGGCCTCGGCCTCCTGATCACCGTCCCGCTCGTGCTGATCAGCACCATCGCGATCAGCCTGAACCTGGCATCGCCCGCGGAGGCCGCCGCCATCGCGAAGAAGCCGCTGAAGAGCAAGAGCCTCTTGCCGGCCGCCGTCCCCTCGGACCTGGGCCGGACGAGTGTCTCCGCCGCCGCGGCCCCGACCCAGTACCAGGTTGTCGACGGTGACACCGTGAGCAGCGTGGCCGGACGTTTCGGTCTTTCCACCGCATCCGTGCTGGCCCTCAACGGTCTGGGCTGGTCCGCGGTGATCTTTCCGGGTCAGATGCTGACCCTCGCCGGCCAGGCGCAGCCGTCAGCTCCGGCTCCGGCGCCGGTCGCCGCCGAGATCACGCGCTACCTGATCCAGAGCGGAGACACCCTCTCCGGAGTCGCCGCCGCGCACGGGCTCCCCCTCGACTCGCTGCTCCGCGCGAACGGGCTCGACGCGAGCAGCATCATCTTTCCCGGGCAGGCCGTCGTGCTGCCGCCGGGCGGCGGGTCCGTACCGGCCCCGAGTGCGCCTGCCGCGCCTGCCGCGGCCGCCGCACCTCAGAACGCCGCCGGCACGCACACGATCGTCGCCGGCGAGACCATCGGGACCGTCGCGGGCGCGGCCGGTGTCTCGGTGCAGTCCGTGCTCGACGCCAACGGCCTGGGCTGGGCCAGCATCATCTACCCCGGGCAGGTGCTGTCGATCCCGACAGCGTCGGCCCCCGCAGCCCTTTCACTGGAACCGGCAATCCTGATCGAGGCCGTCATCCCCCCACCGTCCGCGGTGCTCGGCGAGGTCACGCCGCTCGGCGACGATATGCGCCGGCACGCCCAGACCATCATCGCCAGCGGTCGCCGGGCCGGCGCCGGCGATGCCGGCATCGTGATCGCCCTGGCCGCCGCCGCCCAGGAATCCGGGCTCCGCAACGTGGAGTACGGGGACCGGGATTCCCTCGGCCTCTTCCAGCAGCGACCCAGCTCCGGCTGGGGAACACCCGAGCAGGTGCTGGACCCGGAGCGGGCCAGCCTCGCGTTCTTCGGCGGCCCCGTGAACCCCAACCCCGGCATCACGCGGGGCCTGCTGGACATCCCCGGCTGGGAGTCGATGACGGTCACCGAGGCCGCGCAGACCGTGCAGATCTCGGCCTACCCGAACCACTACGCGAAGTGGGAAACGTCGGCCCGGGCATGGCTCGCCGAACTCGGCTGACCCGCAGCTCGTATCCGATCAACCCTGAAAACCCTGACTTGCGAGTGTTCCGGCGCGAGGAACGGCTCGGGAATCCCTAGACTCGACTAGTGAGCGATACCCCTGCCGATCCCATGGTCGGCCGTCTGATAGACGGTCGCTATCAGGTGCGCTCCCGGATCGCCCGCGGGGGCATGGCAACCGTGTACCTCGCAACCGACCTGCGCCTCGAACGCCGGGTCGCCATCAAGATCATGCACGGGCACCTCGCCGACGACAACACGTTCAAGGCCCGCTTCGTTCAGGAGGCCCGCTCGGCCGCCCGGCTCGCGCACCCGAACGTGGTCAACGTCTACGACCAGGGCCAGGACGCCGACATGGCCTACCTGGTGATGGAGTACCTGCCCGGCATCACCCTGCGCGACCTGCTCAAGGACTACGGCCGACTCACCAGCGAGCAGACGATGGACATCCTCGAAGCCGTGCTCGCCGGGCTCGCCGCCGCGCACAAGGCCGGGATCGTGCACCGCGACCTGAAACCGGAGAACGTTCTCCTGGCCGACGACGGCCGCATCAAGATCGGCGACTTCGGGCTGGCCCGCGCCGTCAACAACAACACGGCCACCGGGCAGGCCCTGCTCGGCACGATCGCCTACCTCTCCCCCGAACTCGTCACGCGGGGCATCGCGGATGCCCGCAGCGACATTTACGCGCTCGGCATCATGACCTACGAGATGCTCACCGGCGAACAGCCCTATGTGGGCGAAGCGCCCATGCAGATCGCGTACCAGCACGCGAACGACACCGTGCCGATGCCGAGCGCGCGGGTCGAAACGATTCCGCACGAACTCGACGAGCTGGTGCTCTGGGCCACCGCCCGCGACCCGGAGCAGCGCCCCCGTGACGCACGGGTGATGCTCGACCAGCTGCTCGACCTGGACCGGCTCGTGCGCCCTGCTCCCCCGCTGACCGGGCAATCCGCGACCATGGTGATGCCCGGCGGTATGTCCGCCGCGGTCGCCGATGCGGACACCCAGATCCTCGGTGGCGCCCCGTTGGCCGCAGCGGTGGCCGGCGTGGCCACGGCGGCCGAGCCCGCGCCCCCCGCCTCCACCACTCTCCTGGCCGACAAGGCCCGCAAACGCAAGCACCGCGGCTACTGGCTGTTCGCGCTGGTGCTCATGCTGGCCGCCCTCGCCGGTGGAACCGGCTGGTACTTCGGCAACGGTCCCGGGTCGGACGTTCCCGTGCCCGTCCTCACATCGGTACCGCCCGAAGACGCCACCGCCCGGCTCGCCGAGCTCGGGCTCGAAGCGGAGCTCGGCACCGAGTTCAGCGGCACCATCCCCGCCGGCCTCGTCTCGAGCACCAATCCCGATTCGGGCACCCGGGTGGCGAAGGGCAGCACGGTTACGCTCCGTGTCTCCCAGGGCCCGCAGCCCATCGTGCTCCCCGTGCTGGCCGGATTGACAACCGAGGCCGCGACATCCGCCGTCACCGCGCTGAAGGCAGGCATCGGCGCGACCGATTCCATCTTCGACGACACCGTGGAATCCGGCGTCGTCATCGCGGCCACCCGCGAACTCGACGGGGCCGACGTCTCCCAGGGCGGGGACTACTTCGAGGGCATGAACGTCAACCTGCTGGTCTCACTCGGGTCCGTGCCGGATGTGTCCGGCGAGTCGGTCGACGACGCGACCGCGATCCTGGCGGAGAAGGGGCTGCTCACCAGCACCGACGCGGAGGTGTACAGCGACTCCGTCCGCGAGGGGGACGTCGTGCGCGCGGCCCCCGTGAACGAGGGCCCGGTGCGCGCCGGCGACACCTACTCCCTCACGATCTCCCGCGGTCCGGAACCCGTCGTCATTCCCAACATCGTCGGCCTGCCCTGGAATGAGGGCAAGCAGGTGCTCACCGATCTGGGGTTCAAGCTGAGCTACAACCTCGGCGCGGACGCCATCGCACCGCTGCTGAGCGTTGCGTCGACGGATCCCGTCGCCGGCACCGCCGTGCCCCCGAAAAGCACGATCACCCTGAAGCCGACCAACCCGTTCGGCTAGTCAGCCATCTACCGTTGCGGGCGTCACACCGTTGCGGGCGTCACAGCGTTGCGGGCGTCACACCGTTCGCGGGGGCACCGGGGCCTGGCCGGGCCGGGCCGGAGCCGCGGTTCCGGGTCAGCGGGCGGCGAGTTCTTCGGCGACGAGGAAGGCCAGCTCGAGGGACTGCATGTGGTTGAGGCGAGGGTCGCAGAGCGACTCGTAGCGCGTGGCCAGCGCTGCCTCGTCGATGTGCTCGGAGCCACCCAGGCACTCGGTGACGTCGTCACCGGTGAGCTCGACGTGAACGCCGCCCGGGTGAGTGCCGACCCCGCGGTGCGCCTCGAAGAATCCGCGCACCTCGTCGATCACGTCGTCGAAACGACGGGTCTTGTAGCCGGTGGGCGTGGTCACGCCGTTTCCGTGCATCGGGTCCGTGACCCAGAGCGGCTTGGCCTCGCTGGCCTTGATGGCCTCGAGCAGCGGCGGCAGGGCGTCGCGCACCTTGCCGGCACCCATCCGGGTGATGAAGGTCAGGCGTCCGGGCTCGCGGTTCGGGTCGAGCTTGTCGACCAGGCGCAGCATGTCGTCGGTGGACGTGCTCGGGCCGAGCTTGACCCCGATCGGGTTGCGCACCCGGGAGAGGAAGTCGACGTGCGCGCCGTCGAGGTCGCGCGTGCGCTCGCCGATCCAGATGAAGTGTGCCGAGGTGTTGTACGGCGTTCCGGTGCGGGAGTCGATCCGGGTCATCGGACGCTCGTAGTCCATCAGCAGCCCTTCGTGGCTGGTGTAGAACTCCGTGCGGCGCATGGCCTCGAAGTCGGCGCCGCAGGCGATCATGAACTTGATCGCGCGGTCGATCTCCTTCGCCACCTTCTCGTAGCGCTGGTTGGCCGGGTTCGCGGCGAAGCCCTGGTTCCAGCTGTGCACCTGGCGAAGGTCGGCGAACCCGCCCTGGGTGAAGGCTCGGATGAGATTGAGGGTGGAGGCGGCGGTGTGGTAGCCCTTGACCAGACGGGCCGGGTCGGCCTCGCGCGATTCGGGGGTGAAGTCGTAGCCATTGACGATGTCGCCTCGGTAGGCCGGCAGGGTGACTCCGCCCCGGGTCTCGAAGTCGCTGGAACGCGGCTTGGCGAACTGGCCGGCCATCCGGCCCATCTTGATCACGGGCATCGACGCGCCGTACGTGAGTACGACGGCCATCTGCAGCCCGGTCTTGACCCGGTTGCGGATCTGCTCCGCGGTGGCGCCGCTGAAGGTCTCGGCGCAGTCGCCGCCCTGCAGCAGGAAGGCCTTGCCGCTGGCGGCCTCGGCGAGCCGGTTCCGCAGGATGTCGACCTCACCGGCGAACACCAGCGGAGGCTGCGTCGACAATTCAGCGGATGCCGAGGCAACCGCATCCGCGTCCGGCCAGGTCGGCTGCTGCTTGATCGGGAGCGTGCGCCAATAGTCCAGGCCGGCAACCACGGATCGATCTGCGAGGACGACTGGTTCGGTCGGGTCTACCACGGGACTATTCCTTTTTTCTGTGATCCGGCACGGAAAACCGCGGCCGAACTTCGGGGGTCGGGGCCTTCCGGCCACTGGGCAACCCTCTGATTCTATCGGGTCAGGTTGGCGCGCTTTTCTTTGACGCTGGTCGCGTAGACGTCCACGTACTCCTGCCGGCTCAGGGCCTGCAGCTCGTACATCAGTTCGTCGGTCACGGATCGGAGCACGAACCGGTCGCCCTCCATGCCGTCGAACCGGCTGAAGTCGAGGGGCTCGCCGATCACGATGCCGATCCTGCGCACCTTCGGGATGCGGGTGCCCGTCGGCATGGCCTTCTCTGTGTCGATCATGGCCACGGGGATGACCGGGACCTCGGCCTCGAGCACCATCCGCGCCACGCCTGTGCGGCCCCGGTACATTTTCGCGTCGGGACTGCGGGTGCCCTCGGGGTAGATGCCGAGCACGCCACCGGCGCCCAGAACGCGCAGGCCGGTGTTGAGCGAATCCTCGGACGCCTTGCCGCCGGACCGGTCGATCGGCAGCTGACCGGTTGCCTTGAAGAACTGGCGTGTCGCCCAGCCCTTGAGCCCCTTGCCCGTGAAGTAGTCGCTCTTGGCGAGGAAGACCACACGACGGTCGAGGACGAGCGGAAGAAACACCGAGTCGACGAAGGAGAGATGGTTGCTGGCGAGAATGACGGGTCCCGAGCGAGGAACGTTCTCGATGCCGCGCACCCATGGGCGGAAGACGGTCAGCAGGATGGGACCGATGACGAGGTTCTTCATCAACCAGTAGAACATCAGCGGTCCTCCTTCCGTGCCGGGGTACAGCCTAACCCTGC
>DATISQ010000306.1:0-16791 GCA_035581905.1 Cryobacterium sp. | reverse complement strand
GGCCACCTGGACCGCGGGTTTGACCGCGCCGTCGAGCCGCCGGGCGCGCCCGCCGGCCAGCACGATCAGGTCAACGGTCATGGCTATTCGTTCGGGCGGTGCCAGTCGCCGGACTTGCCGCCGGTCTTCGTGATCAGGCGCACATTCTCGATCGAAACGGACTTGTCGAGGCCCTTGACCATGTCGACCACGGCGAGGGCGGCGACCGACACGGCGGTCAGCGCCTCCATCTCGACGCCGGTGCGGTCGGCGGTGCGCACGGTGGCCGTGACGCGCACCCCGGTGTCTTCGATCACGAGGTCGACGGCGGCGCCGTGCACCCCGATCACATGCGCGAGGGGGAGGAGGTCGGCGCACTTTTTGGCACCCTGGATGCCGGCGATCCGGGCCACGGCGAGCACGTCGCCCTTGGGGGTGCTGCCGTCGCGGAGCGCTCGGATGACCTTCGGGCCGCAGGCCACGAAGCCGCCGGCGGTGGCGCTGCGCACGGTGGGCCGCTTCTCGGTGACGTCGACCATACGGGCCTGGCCGGTGGAGTCGAGGTGGGTGAAGGGATGAGCGTTCATGTCACGTGCGGTCATGACAACAGCATGACAGTGACCCGGTCACCGTCGGCAATCCGGGTCACGTTCTCCGGCACGATGGCGAGCCCGACGGCCTGGCCCAGCCCGGCGACCAGGTGCGATCCCGACCCGCCGGCGGCGGCCCGGCGCACGACGCTGCGGGTGCCCTCGCCCGAGAGGGTCACGGGCATGTACTGGGCGCGGCCGGGCGGGGAGTTCCAGCTGTCCCCGGCGGTCGCGGAGATCGTGGGGCGGAACAGCTCGGTGTGCCCGCCGAGTCGGCGCAGGGCCGGCCGGACGAACACCTCGAACGACACGAAGGCGCTGACCGGGTTGCCGGGGAGGGCGAAGATGAGCGGCCCCTCCGCAGCGTTGTCGGCGTCGGCGTCGGCGTCGGCGTCGGGGTCGGGGTTGTCGGCGGCGGCCTCGGCCGGCCAGCGGCCGAAGCCCTGGGGCTTGCCTGGCTGCATTTTCACGGGACCGAACCGAACGGTGCCGAGCGGGGCGAGCACGGCCTTCACGACGTCGTACGCTCCGACGCTCACCCCGCCGGAGAGCACGATGGCGTCGACGGTGCCGGCCAGGCTGGCCAGCAGGCTGCGGAGGGTGTTCTCGTCGTCGGGCACCGCGCCGAGACGGATCGGCACCCCGCCGGCTGCGGTCACGGCCGCGGCGAGCAGGTAGGAGTTGGAGTCGGGAATCTGGCCGCGCCGGGTGGGCTCGCCGGGAGTGACGAGCTCGCTTCCGGTGGAGATGACGGCCACGCGCGGGGCTGGGTGCGCCCGCACCGAGGACGTGCCGGCGCTGGCGGCGGCGGCCACCCGGGTGGGCCAGAGCACCGAGCCGCGGGTGAGCACGATGTCGCCGGCGTGGGCGTCTTCCCCGGCACGACGGATGTGCGCGGCCGCCGCCGGTGCGCGAACGATGGTGACCGTCTCGGTGCCCTGATCGGTGTCCTCGATCGGCACCACGGCATCCGCCCCGTCGGGGATCGGGGCCCCGGTCATGATGCGGGCCACCTGGCCGGGAACCAGGAGCGGGTTCTGGCTGGTTCCGGCCGCGAGGTCGGCGACCACCGGAAGCGTGACCGGATGCTCGTCGGAGGCCTGCAGCAGGTCGGCACGCTGCACCGCATAGCCGTCCATGGCCGAGTTGTCGAAGGGGGGCGTGTCGGTGGCGCTCAGAACGTCGGCGGCGAGCACGAGACCGAGGGCCGCGTCGAGTGAGACCAGCACGGGCGGCAGCGGGGAAACCGCGGCGAGCACGAAGGCGAGCTGGTCGGCGACGCTGCGGGCGAAGACAGGTGGGGCGCAGGCGTCATCGGCCGCCCGGTGCTTCTGCTGGTGCTGGTGCGTCGTCTCCGTCATGGTCACGTCCTCGCTGTGGTCGTCGATTCGCTGGATGCGGCGTCACTGTGCCATTTGCTGCCCACCCCGGGTGCGGCGCCGTCGGCCACGGCGGCGTCCCAGGCGACCATTCCGCCGTCGAGCAGCGTGAGGTCGGTGAACCCTGCCGCGGCGAGGGCCGTCGCGGCACGTTCGGCCCGCGGGCCCACGTGGCAGTGCAGCACCAGCGGCAGATCACGCGGCAGGGTGGCCGTGCCGGCCGCGGTGAGCAGCTCGCCGAGAGGCAGCAGGACGGCGTCCGGGATGGCACTGTCGGTGTGCTCGTCGGGCTCGCGCACGTCGACCACCACGAACGGGTCGGTTCCGTCGGCGCGGGCGCTGAGCCGGGCCACGAGCTCCACCGGGGTGAGCGTCGGCCAGGCCGGGGCCGGGGCAGCCTTCGCGGCGGCGGCGGCGAGCGTCGCGGCCGGGTTCGGGTCGGTCGCGGCGATGCCGGTGCCGATCAGGGGAACCTCGGTGAAACGGCCCGAGAGCGCGTCGATCACCAGGACCCGCCCGATCAGCGGGGTGCCGATGCCGGCGATCAGTTTGATCGCCTCGGTCGCCATCAGCGAACCGACCTGGCCGCAGAGGGCGCCGAGCACCCCGGCTTCGGCGCAGTTGGGCACCTCGCCCTCGGCGGGCGGAGTCGGGAACAGGTCGCGCAGGTGCACCCCGGTCAGGCCGCTTTCGGCCGGCGGGGTGGCCCAGAACACCGAGAGCTGGGCGTCGAACCGGAGAACGGATGCCCACACCAGCGGCAGGCCCAGGGCCGCACAGGTGTCGTTGACCAGGAACCGGGTGGGGAAGTTGTCGGTGCCGTCGATGACCACGTCGTAGCCGCCGATGATCGCGGTGGCGTTGCCGGCGTCGAGCCGGTCGGCGTGCTGCACGACCACGGCTTCCGGCGCGATCCGGGTGATCGACTCGGCGGCGCTGACCACCTTGGGGCGTCCGATATCCGCCTGGCCGTGCACGATCTGGCGCTGCAGATTGCTGGGTTCGACGTCGTCGCCGTCGACGATGCCGATGGTGCCCACGCCGGCCGCGGCCAGGTAGACCAGCGCGGGGGAGCCCAGCCCGCCGGCGCCGAGCACGAGCACCCGGGCGTTGGCGAGGCGGCGCTGGCCGAGCTCGTCGAGCTGGGGCAGGCGGCGTTGGCGTGCGGTGCGAACGGATTCGGCGCTGCTGAGGCGGGCGATCGGCTCGACGAGAGGGGGAATGGCCATGTCTATAACGGTAGGCGCTGGCGACGCCCGGTGTGTACCCCCGGGCAGACATCTGAGCCTGCCCCTTGAATTCTCAGCCGCGATGTAGTCCTCTAGGAGTGCACCAGGAACCAACTAGAGAAATCCATGCAGTCTCGCGCGGCCCGACGGGTCTCGCTTTGAGGAAAGCAATCAGGAACTAGGAAGGTACTTCATGACTGGGAACAGAGCAGTTGCCTACAAGAGCCCGGGCGTCGTTGAGGTCATCGACGTCGACTACCCCACATTCGAGTTGAAGGACGGCCCGGGCGTCAATCCCGCGAACATCGGTCGGAAGGTGCCTCACGGGGTCATCCTCAAGACCGTTGCCACGAACATCTGCGGCTCGGATCAGCACATGGTCCGCGGGCGCACGACCGCGCCGTCGGACCTCGTCCTCGGCCACGAGATCACCGGCGAGGTGGTCGAATGCGGACCCGACGTCGAGTTCATCAAGGTCGGCGACATCGTCTCCGTGCCGTTCAATATCTCCTGCGGCCGGTGCCGCAATTGTAAGGAGCGCAAAACCGGAATCTGTCTCAACGTCAACCCCGACCGCCCGGGCAGCGCCTACGGCTACGTCGACATGGGCGGTTGGGTCGGCGGTCAGGCCGAGTACGTGCTGGTGCCCTACGCGGACTGGAACCTCCTGAAGTTCCCGGACCGGGATCAGGCGCTGGAGAAGATCATGGACCTCACCATGCTCTCCGACATCTTCCCGACCGGCTTCCACGGAGCGTACAGCGCCGGCGTCGGGGTCGGGTCGACCGTCTACGTCGCCGGAGCCGGACCGGTGGGTCTGGCCGCGGCGGCATCCTCCCAGCTGCTCGGGGCCGCCGTCGTCATCGTCGCCGACCTCAACGAGGAAAGGCTGGCGCAGGCCCGCAGCTTCGGTTGCGAGACCATCGACCTGCGGAAGGGTGAACCGCAGGACCAGATCGAGCAGATCCTGGGTGAGCCCACGGTCGACTGCGGTGTGGACGCGGTCGGCTTCGAGGCTCGCGGCCACGGCAAGGATGCGGGGACGGAGCGTCCGGCCACGGTGCTGAACTCGCTGATGACGGTCACGGCCGCCGGTGGCGCCCTCGGCATCCCGGGGCTCTACGTCACCGGTGACCCGGGCGGGGTCGACGAGGCGGCGAAGGTCGGCTCGTTGTCCATCCGGCTGGGTCTCGGCTGGGCCAAGTCCCTCTCCTTCACCACCGGTCAGTGCCCGGTGATGAAGTACAACCGGTCGCTGATGATGGCGATCCTGCACGACAAGGTGCAGATCGCCAAGGCCGTCAACGCCCAGGCGATCAGCCTCGAGGATGCCCCCCGCGGCTACAAGGAGTTCGACGCCGGCAAGTCGGTCAAGTACGTGCTGAACCCGAATCAGTACATCAAGTAAGCGCGATCGACTCGCACGCTTCACCAGCACCGAGACACCCGGCCGGCGGTCCGCCCCGGCCGGGTGTCCCGGTCTCCCGCCCGCAGGGCATTTGTCACCGTCCCCCGGGACTTTCGCCGCACAGGGCGGCGGTTAGTGTGGAGAGATGATTGATCAGTTCCAGCGCCCGTTGCACGATCTGCGCATCTCGGTCACCGACCGCTGCAACTTCCGCTGCGTCTACTGCATGCCCAAAGAGGTGTTCGGCAAAGACTTCGCGTTCATGGAACGGGACGAACTGCTCTCCTTCGAGGAGATGACCCGGCTGGCCCGGATCAGCGTGGCGCACGGGGTCGAGAAGATCCGCCTCACCGGCGGCGAGCCGCTGCTGCGCAAGGGGATCGAGGAACTGGTGGCGATGCTGGCGGTGCTGCGCACCCCGGACGGCCGGCCGATCGACATCGCGATGACCACCAACGGATCGGTGCTGGCGCTGAAGGCCCAGGCTTTGAAAGACGCCGGCCTGAAGCGCGTCACGGTGTCGTTGGACTCGCTGGATGACGCCACGTTCCAGACCATGAACGACGTGAAGTTCCCGGTCTCGAAGGTGCTGAACAGCCTCGACGTGGCTCACTCGGTGGGCCTCGGCCCGATCAAGATCAACATGGTGCTCAAGCGCGGGCAGAACGACCAGGACATCGTCGCCATGGCGCGCCACTTCAAGGGCACCCCTTACATCCTCCGGTTCATCGAGTACATGGACGTGGGTTCGAGCAACGGCTGGGAAATGGCTGACGTGGTGCCCTCGACCGAGGTCGTGGCGCGCATCAACGCCGAACTGCCTCTCGAGGAGGTGGCCCCCCACTACAACGGCGAGACCAGCCGCCGGTGGCGTTACCGGGACGGCGACGGCGAGATCGGCGTCATCTCCAGCGTCACCCAGTCGTTCTGCCACTCCTGCTCCAGGGCGCGGGTATCCACCGACGGCAAACTGTTCACCTGCCTGTTCGCGACCGAGGGGCACGACCTGCGCGCCCTGATGCGCGGCGGCTGCACTGACGAGCACCTGTCCACGGTGATGGCGCAGATCTGGCGCGAGCGCACCGACCGCTACTCGGAGCTGCGCAGCGCCGAGACGGGCAAGCTGCGTGCATCCGGAAAGAAAAGAATCGAAATGTCGTACATCGGTGGGTGAACCGAGATGAGCAGAATCACGGCGCGACGCAAGGTCGTGCGTCTGACGGTGGGCGGCAAGCCGACCACCCGCGAAGACGTGCTGGCGGTCGAAGAGCCGCTTGAGATCCGCGTGAACGGCCGCTCCCTCGCCGTCACGATGCGCACCCCCGGCAACGATTACGACCTCGCCGCCGGGTTCCTGGTGTCCGAGGGCGTCATCACCCGGGGCGAGCACTTCTTCACGGCCCGGTATTGCGCCGGCGCCACCGTCGAGGGGCTGAACACCTACAACGTGCTCGACGTGTCGCTCGCGCCCGGTGTCACACCGCCCGACCCGAGCCTGGAACGGTCGTTCCTGACGACCAGTTCCTGCGGGCTCTGCGGCAAGGCGAGCATCGACGCCGTGCGCACGAAGTCGTCGTTCCCGGTGGCGGACGATTCGCTCCGGGTCGACGCGGCACTCCTGACGACCTTCCCCGAGGCCCTGCGCGCCGCCCAGGCCGTGTTCGAGAAGACCGGCGGCATCCACGCGGCAGCCCTCTTCGACGGCGCCACCGGTCGGATGCTGGTGCTGCGCGAAGACGTCGGCCGCCACAACGCGGTCGACAAGGTCATCGGCTGGGCGCTGAAGGAAGACCTGCTCCCGCTCGCCGGCACAGTGCTGATGGTGTCGAGCCGGGCGAGTTTCGAGCTGGCGCAGAAGGCTCTGATGGCGGGGATCCCCGTGCTCGCCGCGGTGTCGGCGCCGTCGTCGCTGGCCGCCGAGTTCGCCGCCGAGGTGGGGATGACGCTGGTCGGGTTCCTGCGCGGCGACTCCATGGTGATCTACGCCGGTGCGGAACGCATCGAGAACGGCGACTGAACTAGCCGCGCTCCACGGGTTCGACCACCCGCACGGTGCGCCAGGTATCGACCGCGATCACACAGCCCACCACCACGAGGGAGATCGACACGGATGCGAGGGCATCCGTGGTCCAGTGGTAGCCGAGGTACAGGCGGCTGAGGGACGCCAGCACGACGCCGACCACGGCGAGGGTGAGGCCGAGGGCGGTGGCGCGCACGCTGAAACGACGCGAAAGCATGAGGTAGGCGGTTACCAGCAGAAAGTCGGCCGCACCCAGCACGTGGCCGGACGGGAAAGAGAACGTGAGGTCCGTTCCGAACAGCATCAGGTCGATCGGCGGGCGTTCCCGGCCGACCGTGCGACCGATGGCCTGGGCCAGCACCACACCGGTGGCCATGGCCCCGGCGAGCAGCAGCGGGCGCCAGGCATGCCCGGTGCCGAGGCCCCAGCCGACGCACACGACCAGCACGATCAGGGGAAGCGCGATCGGCCCGAACACGACCGCCAGCACGACCATCACGGTCGTCAGAACGGGGGAGCGGGATTCCAACAGCCACTCCTGCACGGGGACGTCGATGGCGGTGGCCCCGCCGCCGCCCAGCACGCTCACCAGCAGGAGCGTGAAGAAGACGGCGCCGGAACCGGCGCAGGCGATCGCGATGACGCGGAGCGTGCGGCGGGAATGGGCATCCAGTTCCCGCGTCTCCACGACGTAATTCCGGTAGAACGTGTGCCACAGCCGGGACTCGCGGCTCCGTCGGCGCTCGCCGCCGAGTTTCGCGGCCACCGGCGCCCAGAGCACGACCGCGATGCCGATTCCGAGCAGCGCGGCCCCGATGGTGTCGGTCAGCCAGTGCGCGCCCAGGTAGGTGCGGCTGAGCACCATCAGCACCGTGTAGAGCGCCCCGGCCAGCCACACCCACCAGATCGGAAAGAGCAGCGCCAGGATTATCGCCAGCGTGGCCGCATTCGCGACATGGCCGGAGGGGAACGATCCGAAATCGACGTTCACCAGGAGGTCTTCGAGGTCTCGCGGGCGGGCGCGGGCGAACAGCCACTTGAGGAGGCGCACGGCGCCACCGGACACCACGATCACCACGAGGGCGTACCCCGCGGCCCACGGGCGTTTCAGGAACACCAGAAGGCCGATGAGCAGAACGGGAACGACGACGGAGGCCACCAGGCCGCCGCCGAGGCTGTTCATCACGAGGGCGAGGGCATCCCACACCGGGGCCCGGTTGCCGGACACCGCCGTCATCCACCCCGTGTCCACGGCGAACGGCTTGCCGTTCCGGGCGATGATGGCGCCGAGGCCCACCGCGAGCGCCACGGCCACCAGACCGCTGAGCAGCGGCCACCAGTGGGCGACGCGTTGCGCCCCGGCGCCCGTGCTCACCCGCCTGCTCACGTCAGTGGCGCTGAATTCGCTGCCTCGTGCGGGATGAATCGCACGGACATGGCCTTGTACCCGGGGGTGTTCGACTCCCGCGCCACCAGTTCGCGGTGCATCAGAGCGTTCGCCTCGGGGAAGTACGCCGCTGCGCAGCCGCGCGGGGTGGGGTAGACCACCAGGCGGAACTCGTTGGCGCGGCGCTCCTCGCCCTGGAAGGTGCTGATCACGTCGACCATGTCGCGGTCCGTGAAGCCCAGCTCGGTGGCGTCGTCCTGGTGGATCAGGATGACCCGGCGGCCGCCGGAGATGCCGCGGTAGCGGTCATCCAGTCCGTAGAACGTGGTGTTGTACTGGTCGTGGCTGCGCATGGTCTGCAGGATCAGGTGCCCGGCCGGCGGGGTCAGGTATTCGAGCGGACTGACCGTGAACCGGGCCCGGCCGATGTCGGTGGCGAAGCTGCGGGTGTCGCGCGGCGGGTTGGGCAGCACGAAACCGTTCTTCGTCTTGAGCCGCGTGTTGAAATCGGTGAAACCCGGGATCACGCGGGAAATGCGGTCGCGGATGACGTCGTAGTCGTCGGCCATCGCCTTCCAGTCGATCACGTGGTCGTCGCCGAGGGTGGCGCTGGCCATGCGGGCCACGATGACCGGCTCGGCGAGCAGGTGCTCGGAGACCGGGTCCAGGCGCCCCTGCGTGGTGCGCACGACCGACATGGAGTCCTCGACCGAGAGCACCTGACGCCCGCCCGGATGCTTGTCGTCGGTGTCGGTGCGGCCCAGCGTCGGCAGGATCAGCGAGGTCCTGCCGTGCATGATGTGCGAGCGGTTGGGCTTGGTCGACACGTGCACGGTCAGGCCGACGCGCTGCATTGCCGCCTCGAGGGCCACGGTGTCGGAGCAGGCGAGGGCGAAGTTGCCGCCCATCGACACGAACACGTCGACGTCGTCGTTCTCGAACGCCTCGACGGTGTCCACCGAGTCGAGGCCGTGCTTGCGCGGGGACTCGATGCCGAATTCCTGGTCCAGCGCGGCGAGCATCGGCTCCTTGGGCTTCTCCCACACGCCCATGGTGCGGTCACCCTGCACGTTGGAGTGACCGCGCACCGGGCAGGCGCCGGCGCCCGGCTTGCCGAAGTTTCCCTGCAGCAGGAGCAGATTGATGATCTCCTTGAGCGTGTTGACCGAATGCGGCTGCTGGGTCAGACCGAGCGCCCAGCAGATGATCGTGGCCTTGGAATCGATCATCATCCGGGCGACGGTGGAGATCTCCAGCGGGGTGAGCCCGGTGGCCTTCTTCGTCTCGGCCCAGTCGATGCTCTTGCGGGCGGCCCGGTACTCGTCGAGGCCCTGGGTGTTCTCCGCGACGAACTCCGCGTCGACGACGGAGCCGGGGACCCGCTCTTCTTCCTCGAGCAGCAGGTGGCCGAGGGCCTGGAACAGGGCCAGGTCGCCGCCGACCTTGATCTGCAGGTACTCGTCCGCGAGGGCGGTGCCGCCGCCGATCAGTCCGGAGACCGACTGGGGGTCCTTGAAATTGAACAGCCCGGCCTCGGGCAGCGGGTTGACGGCGACGACCCGGCCGCCGTTGTCCTTGCATTCCTTGAGGGCCGACAGCATCCGCGGGTGGTTGGTGCCCGGGTTCTGACCGACGACGAGGATCAGCTCGGCGTGGTGGATGTCTTCGAGCGAGACGGTGCCCTTGCCGATGCCGATGGTGGCGTTCATGGCGGAGCCGGAGGACTCGTGGCACATGTTCGAGCAGTCGGGCAGGTTGTTCGTGCCGATCGAGCGGGCGAACAGCTGGTAGAGGAACGCCGCCTCGTTGGCGGTGCGGCCCGAGGTGTAGAAGACCGTGCGGTCGGGAACGGTGGCCCGGATCTGCTCGCCGATGAGCTCGAAGGCGTCGTTCCAGGAGATCTGGGAGTAGTGCGTGTCGCCGGGTCGGATGACCACCGGATGCGTGATGCGGCCCTGGTTGCCGAGCCAGTACTCGGTCTTCGTGGCCAGTTCCTCGATCGAGTGCTCGGCCCAGAACGCCGGTGTCACCGTGCGGAGGGTGCTCTCCTCGGCGACGGCCTTGGCGCCGTTCTCGCAGAACTCCGCCGCCTTGCGGTGGCCCTGCGACTCCGGCCACGCGCAGCCGGGGCAGTCGGTGCCGTCACGCTGGTTGAGGCGCAGGAGCGCCTGGGCCGTGCGGGGGACGCCGGCCTGAGCGAACCCGCGATCGAGTGCCACCAGAACCGCTTCCACCCCGGCGACGGACTTCTTCGGCTTCTTGACGACCAGATTATCTTCGTTGATGTCCTCGATCGGAGCGCGTCGTGTCATGACACCATCCTGCTCCCTTTACTCAGGCGTTCCGTCATCGGCCACGTGTATGTTCGGAGCGGACTGCAGGAAACAGACAGAGAGGGGCACCGTGGGAACTCACACGACGCTGGACACGATGCGGCAGACGCGGTCGATTCTGGACGGCATCCGCTGCGCCGACGATCTGACGGTCGCAGCGAGCCGGGACGGCGGCGTTCGCGCCGTGCGCCTGCTCGCGCAGGCGGCGACCGATCCCGGTGATCAGCTGACCGCGATCGCGGCCATCCACTCGCTCGGCCAGGTGTTCGACGAGTCCGCGGACGACGTGCTCGTGTCACTGCTCACCCACGATTCCCTCTTCATCCGTGAGCACGCGGCCTGGGCGTTCGGCGCCCGGCTGCCTCGGTTCGCGGCGCTCTCCGGCCTGCTGAGCATGGTGGTCGACGGCGGCTTCTCCGGCATGATCGCCCAGCGCACGCTCGAGCAGTGGAGCTCATCGGTGCCGGAGCACGTGGCGCTGGCCCTCGAGGGCACGCTGATCGGCGTCGACGAGTGCGGCGCCCGCGCCCGCCTGGTCGAGACGATGGGTCTCATCGCCGGGCGCATCCCCGAACGTCTGCTGCGCCGCGTCGCCGTCGACGGGGCCGAGCCGGACGAGGTGCGCGCGGCGGCGATCGCGGCCCTCGGCGACCTCGGCCCGAACGAGACCAACATCCGAATCGTGAGCGACCTCTCACACGAGAGCGGCGTGCTCGCCGACATGGCCCGGCTCGCCCTGATCGATCTGACCGTGCCGACCTACCCGCGCCCGCCGTGGAGCCAGGGTCTCACGGTGGCCCAGCTCTTCCTGCACGCCGACATCGACCGTGAGCTCAGCCAGGTGGGGGCCGGCGACAACGGCGGCATCGCCACGCTGCTCGTGCGGCTGGGCGACGCTCTCGTCTCCCGCGGTGGCAGTGGCGGCAGTGGCAGTGGCAGTGGCGCGGGCGGCAGTGGTGCCGGTGTTCGCCGCGTAAGCGAGCTCAACGGTTCCGTCGAGCGGGTGCTCACGCTCTCCCGGGGCAGCTTCGCCGGCGGACTCACCTGCCTGTCCGAGGTCGGCTCCACCCTCGCGGGGCACGCCTTCGCGACCGTGCCCTTCCTGGGCGCACCCGTGGCCTCGGTCGACGCCTGGCCGAGGCGGATTGCGACGCAGCGCGGCATCCGTCGCATTCTGCGCGCCGCCGGGACCGTCGACGCGATCCACCTGCGGATGGCCGACATCGGCACGCTGGCCGCCTCCACCGTGGCCCGCGAACTCGACATCCCGATCGTGTTCACGGTCGCCCCCGACCCGCACAGCGTCATCAACTCCCTCGACACCGCCGGGGCGCTCACCCGGGCGAACTTCGGCACGGTCGACGAGACCGAGCACTTCTGGTTCCGGGCCCGGCTCGTGCAGCGGCTGGCAGCGGATGCCGCGCACACCGTGCTCTTCCCGCGGCCCGAGCTGCGGCGCGACATGCGCGACCTCGTGGGAATCGACATCAGGCAGCACCCGGAACGCCACTCCGTGATCGCTGAGGGCATCGACCTCACCGTGATCGAGCGTTCCCTGGCAGATGCCCGTCTCGCCGCCGACCCGGCCGCCGAGGGAACCGGTGAGACCAGTGAGATCAGCGCGACCAGTGAACTCAGTGAGGTCAGCGCAACCGGCGCCGCGGCGCTGGCCGAACTGGACGAACTGCTCGCCACCCTCCCGCCGAACCGGCGCGGGCTTCCGCTGGCCGTCACCGTCGGGCGGCTGCACCGCGTCAAGGGCATGGCGGCGCTGGTTCAGGCGTGGGCCGCGGATGCCGGCCTACGCGCCCGCTGCAATCTGCTCATCCTCGGCGGGGACCTGAAATCCCCGTCCCTCGACGAGAAAAGCCAACTGGACCAGATGGCTGCGGCCGTCGACCTCGGCGATGCGGCCGGCCAGGGTCTGCTGCTCGCGGGCCACCGCACCAACGACACCGTGGCGCACTGGCTGGCCGCGGCCCGGTACGGCCGCCCCGGACTGGCGGCACCCCACGGGGTGTATGTCTGCGCGAGCATGAAGGAAGAATTCGGCATCGCCCTGCTCGAGGCCATGGCAACCGGGCTCACGGTGGTCGCCCCGAATTCCGGCGGTCCGGCCACCTATGTGGAGCACGCGGTGACGGGTTTCCTCGTCGACACCGGCAACCGGGCGGCCCTGGCCGGCGGGATCAGCGCCGCACTGGAGCTGGCTGCCGGCCCCTTCGGCCAGGAGTACGCCGACCGGGCCGGGGAGATGGTGTCCCGTTCCTTCACGATCCAGGCCATGGCCGATACGCTGACGCGGGTCTACGGCGACGTTGCCGACACGAATGAGTCGGGCGCGTACCTGGTGAGCGTTTCATGACGCTCCTGATCATCAGCCCGGACTACGCCTCCCACCTGTTCCCGCTGGCGACGCTGGGCACCGCCTGGCGCGAAGCCGGCGAGCGGGTCGTGGTGGCCAGCGGTCCGGCCACGGCCGGCATCGTCGCCGCGTTCGGATTCGAGCGGGTGAACCTGCAACTGGGCCGCGGCTCGAACCCGGGCACGATCCGCGCCGAGGAGCAGCCCAAGGGTGAGGACGACGCGCTCCGCGGGTTCTTCGACGCCACCCGGCGCGGCATGGTCGAGACGCTGACCTTCCAGGCCGAGGCCCGCAGCAGCGACCTGCTCTGGAACCCGGTGGAGGTGGCCCGCGCGGTGCAGCTCGTCGTGGCCGAGGTGCAACCCGACCACGTGATCGTCGACCACCTGGCGTTCAGTGCGCGCCTCGCGCTGATGAGTGCGGGCATCCGTCACGCCGACGTGGTGCTCGGCCACCCGTCGGCGCTGCCCGTGGGCGCTGAGGTCTACGGCTTCCCGCCGGAGTGGCCGCTCGCCTTCACCCCCGACTCCGACGACCTCGCCGCACTGCTGACGATCTGCCAGAGCGTGCGGGATGCGTTCACCACGCAGTGGAATGACGCTCTGCGGGTTCTCGACCCGGCCGCGATGCCGAGCCCGGACGCCTTCATGGAGACCGGGGACATCCTGCTGCTCAATTACCCGGCCGAACTGCACGACGCCGCGCGCGGCGAGCTGCTGCCGGCGCACGCCTTCCTCGGTTCGGCCGTGCGCGCGGAGGCCGCGGACGAGGAGGTGGACGCCTGGCTCGCCCTCGACAGCGACCTGCCCATCGTGTACGTCAGTTTCGGCAGCTTCCTGTCGGTGCGCGGGGACGTTCTCGCCCGGGTGGCCGAGGCCCTCCGCGGGCTCGATGTGCGGGTGGCCGTCGCCACCGGGGCCACCGATCCGGGCGATCTCGGTCCGATCCCGGACTCGTGGCTCGTGCGCGGGTTCCTGCCGCAGGTGACCGTTCTGGAGCGCTCGGCGCTGGCGGTGTCGCACGGCGGCAACAACAGCGTCACCGAGGCGATGACCTCGGGGGTGCCGCTGCTGCTGCTGCCCTTCTCCACCGACCAGTTCGCCGGGGCCGCCGCGGTCGAGACGGCCGGGTTCGGGCTGTCCTTCGCCCCGAACACGGTCACCGCCGATGAGCTCCGGGTGGCCCTGGCGGAGCTGCTCGCCCTCGACGGGGACGCGCGGCGCAACCTGGACCGGTTGAGCTCGTCGCTGCGGGGCGGGGCCGGACCGAAGCGCGCGTACGCGGCGCTGCTGGCGGTGCCGGTCGAGCTGTAGCGGTCAGATGTCGATCGCGTAGACCAGTGACTCCTGCACCATGCCGAACCAGTCGTAGATGTCGTACAGGACGGGGGCCTCGTCGTCGCCGAGCCGCGGCACTCCGTCGGGCCCGATCTCGAGGCGTTCGGCGAGGGTGAGCCGCAGGTCGGTGAGCGTTCGCAGCCAGGACTGAACGTCGTCGGCGTCGAGGTCGATGGTCACGGGCTGCTCGGCGGCGGCCGCGGCCAGCAGGGCGGCGTC
This sequence comes from Cryobacterium sp., assembly GCA_035581905.1. Classification (GTDB taxonomy): domain Bacteria; phylum Actinomycetota; class Actinomycetes; order Actinomycetales; family Microbacteriaceae; genus Cryobacterium. The sequence goes on along the minus strand of DATISQ010000306.1, from coordinate 2,545 downwards.
GTCCGGTTCGTCGGAGACCTCGCCGAGCGGTTCCTCGCCGAGGGTCGCGAGCACGCACCGTGCGTTCCGCACCTTGCGCTCGAGCAGGTCGTCGGCGGTGAACCGGCGGAATTCCGCGGCGGCATCCGGGTCGTCGGTGTAGGCGTCCGGCAGCAGTCGACGCAGGGCGGGATCGCCGGATGTGCCGAGCGCGTGTGTTTCCGCGGCCTCCAGCAGGGCGATCAGTTGGCTCGAGGCCAGGCGCAGCAGACCGACCTCGACGGGCTCGAACTGCGCGGTCACGCTGCCGGCGGCCTCGCCCGCCTGCATGAACTGCATCATGAGTCGGCCTTGGCGAGGGTGGCCCACAGGCCGTAGCCGTGCATGGCCTCGACGTGGCGTTCCATCGCTTCCCGGTTGCCGGTGGCGACCACGGCCTTGCCGTTGTTGTGCACCTGCAGCATGAGACGCTCGGCTTCCTCGGCGGAGACGCCGAAGTAGCTGCGGAACACGTAGGAGACGTAGGACATCAGGTTCACCGGGTCGTCCCAGACGATGGTGATCCAGGGGCGATCGAGGGACACTGCGCCCCGCAGATCGGTTCGTTCGTCAGTCTTCGGCACGGGTTAAGCCTCACACGGAGTGGGCGGCAATTCCACCCCGGTGCGGCCGGTGTTCCGGGTGTGGGGCGCGGTGCGCGGTGCGTGCGAGTTCAGGGTGCGTGGTGCGGGCGGCCGGCCGCGTGGCCGACGGCGGTGACGAGGAGGGTGATCACCGCCGACAGGGCGACGCCCCAGGCGATGCCCTGCGTCAGCAGCAGCGCCCCGACTCCGGCGCCCACCAGAATGAGCACGATGGCGGCCAGCCTCCGGAACCAGGGCTGGCCCTTGCCGCCGCCGAGCCGGGAGTCCGCCGCGAAACCCGTGATGGTCGAGGTGACCACAACCGTCGTGACATCCTTCACGCCGATGTGGCGGGCGACGGCGGCCTGCAGCCCCATCATGGCGGCCAGCGATCCGGTGATCGCGAGGTCGAATGGCTGCGGCGGAACGCCTCCGCCGGCGAAGAGAATGAGCGCCAGGAGCAGCATGATCAGGCCCTGCGCGCCGAACAGCACGGTGGCGTGCGTGGTCCAGCCGATGGCGACGGGGCGGAGAACCCGTCCGCCGACCGCGGCGCCGAGCATGAAGGTGAACAGGGCCAGCAGCGGGCCGGCGACGGGCAGGTCGGGCGCACCCGCGATGGCCATGCCGAGGATGACGACGTTGCCGGTCATATTGCCCGTGAAGACCTTGTCCAGGCCGAGGTAGCCGACGGCATCCGCCACACCCGTGGAGAAGGTGAGGGCCAGCATCAGGCCCAGGTGCAGGTTGGCGGGGTGGCGGCGGAGGATCTCGAGCACGGGGGTCCTAACGGAGGGCGCGACTGCGGGGCGGGGCGGCGGGGCGGCGGGGCGCTGACCCGGGTGCCGGGCACGCGGTCCCCATGATTCCACGGATGCCGGTCGCTTCCGCGCAGGCCCGGGCGCGCTCTTCGGTCAGTCGCGCCTGTCGACGTCGACCCCGGTCTCGAGGTCGGCGCAGTCGACCAGCCGGGTGTCGTGAGACTGCAGGTAGGGGCGTGCGCCGGTGTCGCCGATCGCGGAGCCGATGAGAGCGGCCCAGTGCGCCCGCCCGATCACCACCGGGTGGCCCGGACGGGCGTTGAAGCTCGCCTGCCGCAGCGTGTGCGGGCCGACGGATGCCGCGTCGGCCGCCGCGTCACCGGACTGTTCGTTATCGGCCAGCGCGCCGATCAGTCGGGCGACCGTGCTCGTCCGCAGCCCCGGGACGTCGACCGGCACGATGGCCACGGCGACCGGGGCTGTCACCGATTCGGGCGCCGGGGCTGTCACCGGTGCGGGCGCCTGTAGTGCGGTTGCCTGCCGGAGGCCCGCCCGCAGCGACGCGGAGAGTCCCTCGGCCCAGTCTTCGGCCCGCACGACGACGACCGACGGGGTGAGCCCGAATTCGTCGAGCAGGGCTCGGGCTTCCGCGGCCTGGGCGCCGAGCACGACGATGACCGGTGAGCAGCCGGCATCCGTGAGCGTGCCGATCGTGCGCACCAGCCAGGGGAAGCCATCGTCGCCGCGCGCGAGCGCCTTCGGAATTCCGTAGCGGGAGCCGGCTCCGGCCGCGAGCACGAGGCCGGCGACCGGTACGCGAGAGGTGGGCATGCCTGCCATCGTAGGGCGGTCGGGCGGTGCCGGTCGAGCCTGTCGAGACCCACGGCGACCCGATCCCGCCAACTCACGTTGACGCTGGGCGAGCCGGGCGAGACCCGAGACGAGACCCGGCACGCGAGCCTGCCTGTCGAGGCCCGGCACGCGAGCCTGCCTTCCGACCCCCTGCCCGGTGTCCTCCCGCGGCCCGCCAGGTTCTGGTCGGGTCGTAGCAGTACGGTGCCTTGACTTCGGGTTTGCCGCGGATCATGCGGATTTCCCAGCCCGAGGTGTCGATGCTGTGGTGGTGGTACCAGCAGAGCAGCACCCCGTTGTCGATGTCGGTTTTCCCGCCGCGGTACCAGG
>DATISQ010000305.1:0-1973 GCA_035581905.1 Cryobacterium sp. | reverse complement strand
ATCTGCATCGTGGAAGACGCGCCAACAGCCGCTCAGATCATCTTTGTCGCCCTCGGCGCTGCCGCGCTGATCGCGCTCATCTGGGCCGTTTGGGTCAGGAAATAGTGGTTCGCCAGAGACACCCCGGAACGTCCGGATCTGGCACCCCTCTGTGTCAACCGGTGCTCGGGACGAGGTTCTTCACGTCGGCGGGATCGGGGCGTAGCGTCGGCCGTGCGGGTCCGGGAAGTGGCTGATCCGAAGTGTCGATGAGCGGGTGTGAGTCGGCCGCGCTGGATTCTTGAGTCGCCCCGCGGTGCCCTCCCGGACCCGCGTGATCCGATTGCGCTGCGCCGGCATCGGCGACGAGCTGGCGGTAGACGACGTCGGACAGGCGTCGCTTCAGACACCGCAGCGCTTCCATCGGGGTCTTGCCAGCGGCGAGCTTGCGGCGGTATTAGGCGCGGCCCTCGGTGTCGTGACGGATCTGCACGATCGCGGCGATGTGCAGCACGTGGTTCATCCGCCGGTTCCCGGCACGTGAGAGCCGGTGCCGGTTCTGCTCACCCGAGGAGGCGTCCAGGGGTGCGGTCCCGGTCCAGGACGCGAACCGGTTCCGGTCCGCGAACCGGGCCACGTCACCGACGTCGGCCAGGGCCCGAGCCGCACCTGCCGGTCCGACGCCGTAGATGTCCATCAGCCTCGAGCCGCGCTCGCGGACCGCGGTCTTCAGCTCGGCCTTGATCTTCTTCAACTTGGCGTCAACCGCAACCAGGTCGGCGATCTCCTCGGCCGCCATCCGACGGCGGGTCTTGCCGGCGATGTCACGAGGCCGCACGGTCGCCAGCAGCGCCTTGGCCTGGGCGGCCGACAGGTCGCGTTTACGCTGGCCAGGAAGCAGTTCACTCAAGAGGCGCTGCAACCGGTTCACGGTCTGGACCCGTTGACGGGCGAGCTCGTCACGCCGATCGGTGAGCATCCGCAAGGCTTCAAGCTCACCGTCCTCGGCCACCACCCGCAACCCCGAGGTGCGGACCGCGACGACCGCGATGGAATGGGCGTCCAGGGCGTCGGTCTTGCGGTTGTGGCCGGTGTCGAAGAGTCGCACCCGGGCGGCGAGCTTGGCCGGCACATCGAGGACGTGTTCGCCGGCGGCGACGAGTCGCTGGGCCAGCGGGCGGCCGGCGCCGTTGGCTCCCTCGACGGCCCAGATGCGCTCGGGCCACTGCTTCACATAGCCCCGCATCGCGGCGTACCCGGCGTTGGTGGTGTCGAACCGTCCGCTGCCGAGGAGCCGCTCGTGGGTGTCGACGACCTCGATCGTGGCCGACATCTTGTGGGGATCGACCCCGATGATCACGCCCTTCTTGTTCTCACTCATCTGCTCACCTCGTCTGTGGCCGGGAACCAGTAGGACGACGAGGTGGGCATTGCTACTACGAGCTGGGCAGACCCCTCTTGAGCCACGCCTCGTCACGGTGACCGGCGGGCGGCATGCCAGATGAGAGCCACACCAATACCCCGGTGGGCAGCCGCGTTGAGAGCCTCCCGCCAGACACCTGGACCGAGTCTGGCCAGACACCGATCCTGGGGGAAGTCTCCTAGTAGCCGCGTAGCGTGCGCTACGGATGCTCGGAGCTACGTTCCTGACGCCATGTACGCGGCGAGGATGTAGTTGGGGTGCCGGTCGAGGTTCTTGCGGGCCCGGTCGTACCGCATGGTGGTTCGGGGATCTGCGTGCCGGGCTGGCGATTTGGACGTCTCGGAGGTCGACGCCTGCGTCGAGCATGGTGGTGACGAAGGTGTGGCGAAGCATGTGGGGATGCATGCGGGCCGTGGCCACACCCGCGGTCTTGGCGAGTGCGCGCAGACGGCGGGTGGCGCAATGCCTGTCCATGCGACTGCCGGTTCGACTGCGGAGGATGGGGCCGCCGAGGCGGTCCTCGATCGCGCGGTCAATGGCTCTGCTGACTGCTGGCGGTAAGGGGGCGAGG
>DATISQ010000304.1:0-5032 GCA_035581905.1 Cryobacterium sp. | reverse complement strand
TCGTTCGTCCGAAGATTAGTCACGGTTGACTCCCGAGGTTGGGTCGACGGCGTCGCGCAGGGCGTCACCGATCAGGCTGACGGCGAACAGGGTCACGATGAGCACGCCCGCCGGGAAGACGAACATCCATGGCCGGGTCACGGCGGCGCTGGTTCCCTCTGCCAGCAGCGTGCCGAGGGACACATCGGGAGCCCGGATGCCGAAGCCGAAGTAGCTGAGGCTGGTTTCGGCCAGGATCGCGGCCACCACCCCGAGGGTCGCGTCGATGATCAGCAGCGACGCCACGTTCGGGATGATGTGCCGGCCGAGGATCTTGTGCATGGGCACACCCATGTACCGGGACGCCTTGACGAAGTCGCGGTCGCGCAGCGACCTGGTCTGGGACCGCACCACCTGCGCCATGATCATCCAGCTGAAGCCGGCGATGAAGACGGTGAGGAACACCCAGGAGAGCCCCTTGAACAGCGGGCTCAGGATCACGAGGAGGATGAAGGACGGCAGCACCAGGAGCAGGTTGATGCACCAGACCAGCATCCGGTCGACCACACCGCCCACGTAGCCGGCGATGGAGCCGACGACGGCGGCGATCATGGTGCCGAGCGGGCCGGCGATGAGGCCGATGACCAAGGATTTCTGCAAACCGACCAGCGTCTGGGCATACAGGTCCTGGCCGATGCCGTTAGTGCCGAACCAGTGCAGCTGGGTGGGCCCGAGTCCCATATTCAACGGGTCGCGCTCGACGGCGTCGAACGGGTAGAACACGGGTCCGAGCAGGGCCCAGACGAGGATGACCGCGATCGTGATGGCCCCCACCCAGAAGCGGGAGGTCTGGGTGAGCCGGCGCCAGATGAGGCGGCCGCGGGAGCGCGGCCGGGGAGGCCGGGCGGACGGGGCGACGGGAGAACCCGGCAGCCGCGGAACGAGCGGTGTGCCCAGTTCCGCGTTGGTTTCTTCGACCAGGGACATCTCAGTTCCTCACTCTCGGGTCGAGCGCGGCGTAGAGCACTTCGGAGAGCGTCGACGAGAACAGGATCAGGATCGCCACGAACAGCGTCGTGCCGGCGACCGCGTTGATGTCGTTCTGGGTGATCGCGTTGAGCGCGAACTCCCCCATCCCGTGGAACGAGAAGACGATCTCGAGCATGATCGAGCCCGAGACCAGAGTGCCGAAGCTGTACGCGAAGAACGTGGACATGGGGATGAGCGCGACGCGCACGCCGTGACGCACCAGGGCCGAGTTGCGGGACCGCCCCTTAGCCCTGGCTGTCCGGATGAAGTCGGCCGAGAGCACGTCGAGCATGACGCTGCGCTGGTAGCGCGAGTAGCCGGCCGCCCCGATCAACACCAAGGCGATGGTCGGCAGGAGCAGGTGGATGCCGCGGTCGAGCGCGAGGTCCCACCACGAGCCGGTGAGCCCCGCCGAGTATTCCCCGGTGAAGGTGATCAGTTGCATGCCCGCCGCGCCGTTCAGCGCCGTCGCACCGATCATCAGCAGCACACCGATGACGAAGGTCGGCGTGGCGAAGATCAGGTAGGAACCGTAGGTGACGACCTGGTCGCTCAGCTTGTACTGCCGCACGGCACCCCAGACCCCGAGGGTCACACCGACGATGGCGCCGATCAGCGATCCGATCAGAAGCAGCCGCAGGCTGACCCCGGCGCGGGAGATGATCTGGTCGCCGATCGAGACGCCGTTGACCCCGGTGCCCAGCGAGCCGTGCACGACGATGTTGACGAGCCAGTCCCACAGCCGCTGCAGCACGGGCACATCGGGGTTGACGCCGAGGCCGTTCAGGATGTTGTCGATCGTCCGCTGTGACGGCTGCGGGTTGCGGCCGTAGTACTTCGCCGCGGGGTCGAGCGCCAGGCTGGACACGATGTAGGCGAGGCAGGTCGCGATCAACGACAGGAAGAAGTAGTTGACGAAGCGCCGGAAGATGTAGAAGACCATGGGGACGTCGGATCAGACCGGGTCGCCGGGAACGGCGACGATCTGAGTACAACGATTCCAAACCATGAAAACTCCCCCGTCGTTCCTCCGCGGGGATCCCGGCGGAAGGAACTGTTCTCGTGTGCTTAACGGGAGAGCCTATGCCTGCGTGAAGCGACTCTGCCCCAGAACCAAGTCTGGGGCAAAATCTGACAAAAGTTGTAACAGTTTCGAAACTTTGGGGGCACACTGCGCAGAAAAACGACCTCTGGCTGAGCAAAGCTCAGGCACGCCAGACGGCTCAGGCCAGCGCCGACCACGCCAGCTGCCCGACCGGCCCGAGGACGAGCAGGGCGCCGACCAGGAGCGACCGTCGATGCCAGCGACGCACGGAACGCTCCCCGTCACGCTGCGGACACTCGTGCCGCTCCCAGAAACCGCGAATGGCGCGGTGCGCAGCCGACCCGCTGATCCGGCCGCTGGACTCCCGCACCGGCCCGGCCGTCCGAGAGGTCCCCACCGAGGCCCTGGCGGAGGACGGCGCACCCCAGCAGACGAACCGCTCGCCGGACCGGGTCACCACGGTGACCTGATGGCGCAGCACGATGTCGGCCACCTCACCCCAGGGCACGGTGGTCGTCCGCACGACGTTGACGATGGTCAGACCCTCGTCGTGCAGGCGCAGGCAGGGCCTGGCGAAAACCAGCCAGGCACCCCAGACGACGAACGCCACCGCGGGCGCGGATGCCAGTGCCGTATCCCAGCGCCCGCGAACGACCGCGTCGGTCAGCAGCGCGGCGCAGAGGAGAACCATGGCGGCGAAGACCGCCACGGAGGCCGGGGACCGGATGGCGGCCGGGGACATTGCCCGGGCCGCCGGTACCCGATCAGCGGCCAAACTGGAAGTTGCCGCCGGGGATGGCCGCGAGCAGCTCCTGGGTGTAGGCCTCGCGGGGACTGTCGAAAACCTCGTCCGTGGACGCGGTCTCGACGATCTTGCCCTTCTGCATGACGCAGACGTTGTCGGCGACGAGCCGCACCACGGCGAGGTCGTGCGTGATGAACAGGTAGGTCAGTCCGAGTTCCGTCTGCAGCTCGGTGAGCAGGTTCAGGATCTGACCCTGCACGAGCACGTCGAGGGCGGAGACCGCCTCGTCGAGAACGAGCACATCCGGCTTGAGGGCCAGGGCGCGCGCCACGGCGATGCGCTGGCGTTGCCCACCGGACAATTCACTCGGGTACCGGTACCGGGTGGCCCAGGGCAGGGACACCTGGTCGAGCAACTCGCGCACCCGCGCCTGCCGCTCCGCGGAGGTGCCGATCTTGTGAGCCAGCAGGGGCTCCGCGATGGTGTTGCCCACGTTGTACTGCGGGTCCAGCGAACCGTAGGGATCCTGGAAGACCGGCTGCACGCGCCGCCGGAACTTGAGCAGCGCCGCGCCCTTGAGCCCGGCGACATCCTGGCCGTCGAATTCGATCTGCCCGCTGGTGATGCTCTCCAGCTGCAGGATGAGCTTGGCCACGGTCGACTTGCCCGAACCGGACTCGCCGACGAGGGCCGTGGTGGTGCCCTTCTTGATGGCGAAGGAGACGTCGTTCACGGCCATCAGTTCGTTGTACTTCAGACCCTTGGTGCGGATGCGGTACATCTTGGAGATGTTCTGCACCTTGATCAGGTCCTGCGTCGCCGCCGCCGACTCCCGCTCGGCCGCCCGGGCCACGAGGGTCGTGTCGAGCGATCCCCCGGAGAAGATCTCCACTTCATCCGCGTCGTCGTGCTTGGCCGACTGGATGCGACGCGACGCGAGGCTCGGAGCCGCGGCCACAAGACGCTGGGTGTAGGGATGCTGCGGGTTGGCGAGGATCTCCAGCGACGGCCCGGATTCGACGACCTTGCCCTTGTACATCACGACAAGCTGTTCGGCCCGCTCGGCCGCGAGGCCGAGGTCGTGGGTGATGAACAGCACCGAAGTGCCGTAGTCGCGGGTGAGGGTGCCGAGGTGGTCCAGGATCTGTCGCTGCACCGTGACGTCGAGCGCCGAAGTGGGCTCGTCGGCGATCAGGAGCTTCGGCCGGGCGGACAGCCCGATACCGATCAGCACACGCTGACGCATGCCGCCGGAGAACTGGTGCGGGAACTGCTTGAGGCGGTCTTCGGCGTCGCTGAGACCTGCCTCCTGCAGCACCTGGATGGTGCGCTGGCGCGCAGCCTTGCCCTGGGCCACGTTGTTGGCCTTGATGGCCTCCTCAACCTGGAAACCGATGTTCCAGACGGGGTTCAGGTTGCTCATCGGGTCCTGCGGCACGTAGCCGATCAGGCGACCGCGGACATCCTGCATCTGCTTATCGGAGAGCCCGGCGAGGTCGCGGCCCTCGAACAGGATCTGCCCGCCGGTGATCTTGCCGGTGCCGGCGAGCAGTTTGATGATGGCCTGCGCGGTCGTGGTCTTGCCCGAACCGGACTCCCCCACGATCGCCAGCGTCTGGCCGGCGTAGAGGGTGAGGCTGACCCCGCGCACGGCGGGGACGAGGCCGTGCTGGGTCTGGAACCCGACCTCGAGGTCGCGGATCTGGAGCAGCGGCACGGTGGAGGAGTCGGCGCTCTCGCCGACGGGTTCGATGACGGTCTGGCTCATCGGCGGGCCCTCGCTTCGGGGTCGAGGGCGTCGCGCACGACGTCGCCCAGCATGAGGAACGCGAGAACGGTCACGGACAGTGCCGCCGCGGGGTAGAGAAGCACCTGCGGGTTGGTGCGGAGCGAACTCTTCGCAGCGTCGATGTCATTACCCCAGGACATGATGTCCGGCGGGAGGCCGATGCCGAGGAACGACAGGGTGGCCTCGGCCACGATGAACGTGCCCAGGGAGACGGTGGCGATCACGATCACGGGGGCGATCGAGTTCGGCACGACGTGGCGCAGCAGAATGCGGAACTTGCTGACGCCCAGGGCGACGGATGCCGTCACGTAGTCCGAGTTGCGGGCGGAGAGCACGGCGCCGCGCATGATTCTCGCAATCTGGGGCCACGCGAAGAGAGACAGCACCAGTGCGATGGTGACGGGGGTGCGCTCCGGCAGCACCGACATGAGCACGATGGCGCCCA
>DATISQ010000303.1:0-6223 GCA_035581905.1 Cryobacterium sp. | reverse complement strand
CCCGAGTGGCCGACGAAGACCGTGTCGTGGCCGACCAGGGCGGCGGAGATCTCCGCCAGCGGCATGGCGTCGTCGCGGCTCTCGAAGACGGGGAAGTCGAGGCCGGCGAAGTTGCGCAGGAACGCGGCGGGGTCGGCCAGGTCGGTCTTGGTGATGCAGAGGATGGGCTTCACGCCCGCGTCGTAGGCGGCGACCAGGTACCGGTCGACGAGGCGGATGCGCGGCTCCGGGTTGGCCGCGGCCACCACGATCAGCATCTGGTCGGCGTTGGCGACGATCACGCGCTCCACGGCGTCGGTGTCGTCCGCGCTGCGGCGGAGCAGGGTCGTGCGCGGCACGATCCGCACGATCCGGGAGAGGCTGCCCGGCGCTCCGGTGGTGTCGCCGACGATGTCGACGCGGTCGCCGGTGACGACGGCCTGCTTGCGCAGCTCGCTCGCCCGGGCGGCGGTCACCCGGCGCTCGGCCGGCAGGTTCTCGTCGAGCATGACGGTGTACCGGCCGCGATCGACCGAGAGGATGCGCCCGGTCAGCGCGTTCTCGTGGTCGGGGCGGATCTTGGTGCGCGGTTTGTTGCCCTTGCGGTTGGGGCGCACGCGCACACTCGACTCGTCGAACTCGGGCTCATCGTCGTCGGCGCTCGCCCACCACGTCACGACTGGGCTCCGGAGACAAGGGTCTGCCAGAGGTCGGTGAACTGGGGGAGTGTTTTCGATGTCGTGCCGATGTTCTCGATCAGCACGCCCGGTACGAGAAGGCCGATCAGCGCGCCTGCCGTCGCCATCCGGTGGTCGTCGTAGGTGTTCCACGGCCCTCCGTGCAGCGGGCGCGGGTCGATCTGCAACCCGTCGGGCAGTTCGGTGACGGCGCCGCCGAGCCCGTTGATCTCCGCGGCGAGGGCCGCCAGCCGGTCGGTCTCGTGGTGTCGGATGTGCCCGATCCCGGTGATCGTGCTCGGGGTCTCGGCCAGGGCGGCCAGGGCCACGAGCGTGGGCGCAAGCTCCCCGCCGGTGGACAGGTCGAGTTCGACGCCCCGGATGCGCCCGGTCCCGGTGACCGTGAGCCGGTCGCCGTCCCGGGACACCTCGGCGCCGAAGCGCGGCAGCATGTCGGCAAGGTCGGCGCCCACCTGGGTGGTGGTCTCGGGCCAGCCGGTGATGGTGACGCTGCCGCCGGCGACGAGGGCCGCGGCGAGGACCGGCGCCGCGTTCGAGAGGTCGGGTTCGATGTCGACCTCGGCGCCCTGGATCGGGCCGGGAGCCACGAGCCATTCGCCGACGGCCGGGCTGTGCACGGCGACGCCGCGCCGGGCGAGCGTGGCGATGGTCATCTCGATGTGCGGCAGGCTCGGCAGGCGCTCGCCGGAGTGACGCAGGTGCAGGCCCTGTTCGAAGCGGGGCGCGGCGAGCAGCAGGCCGGAGACGAACTGGCTCGACGTGGACGCGTCGATCGTGATCTCCCCGCCGAGAAGTGTGCCGGTGCCGTGCACGGTGAAGGGCAGCGCGCCGCGGCCGTCGTCGTTGATGTCGGCCCCGAGGGCGCGCAGGGACGAGATGGTGGTGCCCATCGGGCGGCGCCGGGCGCCGGCGTCGCCGTCGAACGTGGTCGGCCCGAGGCCGAGCGCCGCGACCGGTGGCAGGAAGCGCATCACGGTGCCGGCGAGCCCGCAGTCGATGGTCGTGGACCCAAACAGTTCCCCGGGGGTGATCCGCAGGTCGGGGCCGAACTCCCCGTCGCCGGCAACCTCCTCGATGACGGTGCCCAGCTGACGCAACGCCGCGACCATCAGGTCGCTGTCACGCGAGTGCAGCGGGGCGCGCAGCAGCGACGGATGCGCGGCGAGGGCGCTGAGGACCAGCTCCCGGTTGGTCAGCGATTTCGACCCGGGCAGGGACAGTGACGCGGAGAGCGGGCCGGTGTTCGGCGGCGCCGGCCAGCGGGCATCCGTCACCTCGGGCGACGTGTCGCCGTAGGGATCGAACTCAGGCTTGGAATATCTCGAGATCAACCTCGGTTATCAGAATAGTCGGAGATGAAAGAGTGAGGGAGGTCCGGGTGACACTGTCGATGGTGCTGGAGCGCCCCGAGGTCGTTCCACGCGACGGCTTAGGATTGTCCTTGATGACAACCGATGCGATCGAAATGCGAGACCTGTTCGAAGAACAGGCACTGCCCTTTATCGACCAGCTGTACGCCGCAGCCATGCGGATGACGCGCAACCCCTCCGACGCCCAGGACCTGGTTCAGGATACGTTCGTGAAAGCGTTCGCCGCGTTCAAACAGTTCGAGCAGGGCACCAACCTCAAGGCCTGGCTGTACCGCATCCTGACCAACACCTTCATCAACACGTACCGCAAGAAGCAGCGCGAGCCGTTCCAGGGCACCATCGACGATCTCGAGGACTGGCAGCTCGGCGGCGCGGAATCCCGCACCGCGATGACGAACCGGTCGGCCGAGGCCGAGGCCATCGACCACCTGCCGGACAGCGCCGTCAAGGACGCGTTGCAGTCCATCCCGGAAGACTTCCGGCTGGCTGTCTACTTCGCCGACGTGGAGGGGTTCTCCTACCAGGAGATCGCCGAAATCATGAAAACACCCATTGGCACCGTGATGAGCCGCCTGCATCGTGGCCGGCGTCTCCTCCGCGACCTTCTGGCCGGCTACGCCCTGGAGCGCGGGCTGGGAACAGCGTCGGGCCAGACTCGAACCGGGAGCACCCCAGCATGACCGATTGTGGCTGCGAGAAGGCCAAGGCCGAACTCGAGGAATACCTGCACAACGAACTGTGCGGCGAGGACGCGTCCGACATCCAGGAGCACCTCGCCAACTGCAGCGACTGCAGCGACGAGCACCTGGTCGGGCGAACCCTGACCGAGGCCGTGCAGCGCGCCTGCCGTGAAATGGCCCCGGAAGACCTGCGCGACCAGGTCCTGCTGAAGCTGCGCACCATCCAGTCCGGCCACTAGCCGATCGGCAGGTCGGCGTCCTCCTCGACGGCGTCGTCTTCTTCGGTGGTCTTGTCGTCGTCGTGCGGCTCGTCGACCGAGCCGAGCACGAACAGGGCCCCGGTCGGGTCGGTGACCAGCGAGAAGGTGCCGAACTCCGCCGTCCACGGCTCACGGATGATCGTGCCGCCGAGCTCCGTCACGGTGGCGGCGGCCGCGTGCACGTCGGGTACCCCGACGTAGAGCTGCCAGTGCGAGGGGACGCTGTCGGGCAGATGCCCCGCGGCGTCGAAGACACCCACCTTCATCTCCTCTGCCGCACCGACCGTGCTGTAGCGGAAGTCGTCCGTGTCGCTCAGGACGACCGGCTTCCAGTCGAACACCCGGGTGTAGAAATCGAGGGCGGCGGCATAGGAACGGGTGTTCAGCTCGTGCCAGACCGGGGTGCCGGCGTCGCCGAACGCGCCGAACCCCGTGAACTCGTCGGCCTGCCACACGCCGAAGGGTGCGCCCGTCGGGTCCATCAGGATCGACATCCGGCCCATGGTCCCCACGGTCATCGGTTCGGCCAGCACCTGGGCGCCGGCCGCGCGGGCGGCGGCGACGGTGGCGTCGGCGTCCGTCACCGCCAGGTAGGTGGTCCACGCGTCGGGCAGTTCGGAGCCCGGCTGTTGCGCGCCCATGCCGGCGACGTCAGCGTCGCCCTTCCGGAAGGTGACGTAGTTGCCGTATTCCGACCCGGAATCGGTGGACGTCCAGCCGAACAGCCGGGTGTAGAACTCTCGGGCGCGCGGCAGGTCGGAGGTCATCAGGTCGGCCCAGCAGGGTTCGCCGGTCCGGTTCGCGTCGGGGTTGGCCATGGTAGATCTCCTTGTCGATGGACGAAGCAAAGTGCGTGGGGCGGGCGGTGTAGCCAGCCTAGGACGGGCCGCCGACGCCGACAATGACGAGGACGGGGCAACCTGACCCGGGCCGACCTGACCCGGGCCGCCATTGCGCAGAACGGGCCGCAGCCGAAGGCGCGGCCCGTTCTGTGCGTTTCCGTCGTCGACGCGGGTTACAGCGTGAGTGCCTGGCGCAGCAGCTCGGCCTGTTCGGCCGCGTGACGCTTGGCCGATCCCGCCGCCGGCGACGCCGACGCCGCCCGGGAGAACAGGGTCACCGGGCGCGGGCCCAGCTTGTTCGTCTCGAGGTAGAAGAACGGCCAGGCGCCCTGGTTCTCCGGCTCGTCCTGCACCCAGGCGAGTTCGGCGTCGGGGTACTGGTCGGCGACGTGCTTGAGATCGGCGGCGGGCAGCGGATAGAACTGCTCCAGGCGAACCAGCGCGATCTCGGGGTTGGGGTTCTTGTCGAGTTCGGCGATCAGATCGTAGTAGAGCTTGCCGGCCAGGAACAGCACCCGCTTGACCCGCGACCGATCGGTGATCCGGGCGTCATCGATGACCGGCTCGAACTTGCCGGTGGTGAAGTCGGCCACATCGCTGGTCGCGCCGCGCAGACGCAGCATCGACTTCGGCGTGAAGACGATCAGCGGGCGCCGCGGACGCATGTAGGCCTGGCGGCGCAGCAGGTGGAAGTACGACGCGGGCGTCGACGGGCGCGCCACGGTCATGTTGTTCTCCGCGCACAGCTGCAGGTAGCGTTCGATCCGGGCGGACGAGTGGTCCGGTCCCTGGCCCTCGTAGCCGTGCGGCAGCAGCAACACAACGGATGACCGCTGGCCCCACTTCTGCTCGGCGGAGGAGACGAACTCGTCGATGACCGTCTGGGCGCCGTTCGCGAAGTCGCCGAACTGCGCCTCCCAGAGCACCAGGGCGTCGGCGCGTTCCACCGAGTAGCCGTACTCGAAGCCCATGGCCGCGGATTCGCGCAGCAGCGAGTCGTAGATCCAGAACCGGGCCTGGTCTTCGCTGAGGTTGGCGAGCGGCAGCCATTCCTGGCCGTTGACCCGGTCGTGCAGGACCGCGTGACGCTGCACGAACGTGCCGCGGCGGGCATCCTGACCGGCGAAGCGCACCGGGGTGCGCTCGACCAGCAGGGAGCCGAGGGCGAGAAGCTCGCCGAAGCTCCAGTCGATCTTCCCGTTGCGGCTCATGTCGTGGCGCTTCTGCATCAGCTGCTGCAGCTTGTTGTGCACGGTGAAGCCGGCGGGCTTGTTCATGAAGGCGTCGCCGATCAGGTGCACGACCGCCTCGGCGACCCCGGTGGTGGCCGGTTCCCCGACCGCGTCGTCGTGCGGGCCGGCACCCAGACCCTGAGGTGCGGAACCAGCGGCGCCGACGATCGGGATCGACGAGGACTGCGCGGCGTGCGTCTCCATGAACGCGCGCTCGAGCCGGTCCTGGAAATCGGCGTGCGAGGCCTCGTACTCCTCCTCCGTGATGTCGCCGCGACCGACGAGCGCCTCCGTGTAGAGCTTCCGAACGGAGCGCTTGGCCTCGATCAGGTTGTACATCAGCGGCTGGGTCATCGAGGGGTCGTCGCCCTCGTTGTGCCCGCGACGGCGGTAGCAGACGAGGTCGATGACGACGTCCCGCTTGAATTCCTGGCGGTAGGCGAAGGCGAGCTCCGCGACCCGCACCACGGCTTCGGGGTCGTCCCCGTTGACGTGGAAGATGGGCGCCTGGATGGCCTTGGCGACATCCGTGGAGTACACCGAGGTGCGTCCGTCACCGGGCAACGTGGTGAAGCCGACCTGGTTGTTGACGACCAGGTGGATGGTGCCTCCGGTGCGGAACCCGCGCAGCTGGGACATCTGCAGCGTCTCCAGGACGATACCCTGGCCGGCCATGGCGGCGTCGCCGTGCACGAGGACCGGGAGGGTGGAGAAGGTGCCGATCGGCTTGCGGTCCTGCTTGGCGCGCACGATGCCCTCGAGGACGCCGTCGACGGCCTCCAGGTGGGACGGGTTCGCGGCCAGGTACACCGGCATCTCCGTGCCGTCGGTGGCACGGAAGGTGCCCTCGGTGCCCAGGTGGTACTTGACGTCGCCGGAGCCCTGCACGGTGCGGGGATCCTGGGTGCCCTCGAACTCGCGGAAAATCTGACCGTAGGTCTTGCCGGCGATGTTCGTCAGCACGTTGAGGCGGCCGCGGTGGGCCATGCCGATGCAGACCTCGTCGAGTCCGGCATCCGCGGCACCCTGCAGGATCGAGTCGAGCAGCGCGATGGTGGACTCGCCGCCCTCGAGGCTGAACCGCTTCTGGCCGACGTATTTGGTCTGCAGGAAGGTCTCGAAAGCCTCGGCTTCGTTGAGCTTGCCGAGGATGCGCATCTGC
>DATISQ010000302.1:0-4664 GCA_035581905.1 Cryobacterium sp. | reverse complement strand
CGCCGTCGCCTTCACCGTCGCAATGGCCATCTTCGTCTTCGGTCTCTGGCTGTTCGGGTTCGCGTTCGAGGTGACCGCCTACCAGCTGCCGATCTTCCTCGGCGGCATCCTCGCCGTCTCCCTCGCCGTGGCCATCCCGGTGCAGATCCTCCGCGACTAGCTCGCCGGCTCCGGCTCCACGAGGCCGCACCGTGCGTGCCAGACAGAGAACCGATCCCGTGGCCTTCCACGCCGAGGGCCCGGTCTGGTCCGAGCGCTGGGGTGGGCTGCGCTGGGTGGACATGTTCGCCGGCGACATCCTCTCCCTGCAGGGGGACAGCGTGAGCCGCCGCCATGTCGGCACGATCGCGGCGGCACTCCGGCCCCGCAGTGTCGGCGGAGCGGTCATCGCGCTCGAACGCGGGTTCGCGCTGGAGGACGCCGCGGGCGCGATCACCGAGCTGGGCACGCTCTGGGACGACCCCGGTCTCAGGATGAACGAGGGCGGCTGCGACCCGGACGGCCGCTTCTACTGCGGGTCCATGGCCTACGACCAGACCCCCGGGGCGGGAAGCCTCCACCGCCTGGACCCCGACGGAACCGTGACGCGGGTCCTGCAGAACCTCACCATCTCGAACGGCCTGGAATGGAGCCCGGACGGCTCGCTGGCCTACTTCAACGACACGCCCACCGGCCGGATCGCCGTGCTCGACTACAGCCCGGAATCCGGCCTGACCGGGCTGCGCCCCTTCGCCGATATTCCGGCCGGGGCAGGCTACCCCGACGGTCTCACCGTGGACAGCGAGGGTGGCGTGTGGGTGGCCCTCTACGGTGGGAGTGCCGTGCGGCGGTACACGCCGGACGGTCGGCTCGACGGAACCGTGGATGTCGGCGCCACCAACGTGACCGCCTGCACCTTCGGCGGCCCAGACCTGAAACATCTCTTCATCACCACCTCTCGGGAGAACCTCGAGCCCGGTCAGGACCCGCTGGCCGGGTCGCTCTTCGTGGCCGAGGTCGGCGTGGCCGGGCGCCCGGTGCGGGAGTTCGCCGGCTGACGCCCGACCAGGCGGGGACCTGCCGCGAGAGCAAGCCGCGGGCCGAGGCACGGAGCGCGTCCGGCGAGATGCCAGCCAGGGTGGGTAGTGTGAGGTAACGATTGGCCGGGTGTTTCACTGCCGGCCGCACTAACGCTGAAAGAGACCGCTGGATGTCAGATAGCCCGGCCGCGGCGTCGCCCTACGAGGTGCTCGGCGTCAGCCCGTCGGCAAGTGACGACGAACTCCGTCGTGCCTACCGTCGACTGCTCCGCCACACGCATCCGGATGTCGGCGGCGACCCCGCCGCCTTCCACACCGTTCAGATCGCGTGGGAGCGGGTGGGAACGCCCGCGGATCGCGCCGACTACGACCGCCGCCGGTATCCGGACTCGGCCCCCGAGCCGGAGCGCCCCGCCTACACGTCCGGGCCCGGCCGCGGGCAGGCCACGCAGGCCGGGCCGCGTGCGCGCATGTACGGCCATCCGGGCGGTGAGGCGCGCCAGCGCTACCTGGAGCTGCTCCGGGAGTGGGCCGGGCGCGGAACCTCCATCGATGACCCGTACGCGCCGGCTCTGATCCGTTCGGCTCCGCGGGAGATCCGGCACTGGCTGGCGAAGGCCCTCGCCGAGGAAACGACCGCGCAGCTCGTCTCCGCTCTCGGGATCGGCTTCACGGCCTGGCACGACGTGGCGGCCGGCGCGCACCGCGGCAAGGTCGATCACGTCGTGCTCGGCCCGGCCGGACTCTTCGCGGTCCTGTCCGAGGACTGGGGCGGGCCGGTGCAGCTGCGCCGCGGGGAACTCGTCGGCGACGGCCTCGGCCCGGATGATCGTCCGATCGAAGACGTCGAGAGTGCCGTGCGGGCTCTGGCGAAGTCGCTCCGCGTGCGGTTCACCGCCGTGCTGATCGTGCTGCCCGACGATGCCGTGACGGAGCCGCTGACCGTCCCCGGTCGTGGCCGGCGTCCGACGGTGATCACGCTGCCTCGATCACGGCTGATCGGGGTGCTGCGCAGCGGGCTGCCCGGAATGGACCGCGGCAGTTTCGAGAAGGTGTTCGAGCTGCGGAGCCGCCTGCAGGACGGCATCCGCTTCAGTTCGGACTAGGCGCTCGGGTTCGGCCCGGTCAGGCCCTTCGGGCGCTCGGGTTCAGCGCAGGCCCAGCCGGTCGACCCAGGAGCGGAGGAATTCCGCCCCGGCCGCGTCGTGGATCAGGGATCCCTCCACGATCACGGGGTAGGGGCGCTCGAGGATGCCATCGGACGGGCGCACGTCCACGTGGGAGACGTCGTAGCCGGCGGCATGCAGGTGGTCGGCCATCAGATAGTCGCTGCGGGAGTCGCCGACCGAGCGCCAGAGCCGGGGGAGCGTCCCCGATTCGGAGAAGAAAGCCAGCGCCCGCTCCGCGCCGCGGTCCGTGTCGAGGGTGACCGACTCGATGTCGGTCGAGATGATCGTCGGGTCGATCCGGAATCCCACGGCGCCGTCCTGGTCCGGAACCACTCGATCACCGAAACGGATGCCCAGCCCGAGCCCCACCATCACCGAGAACGCGGCCTCGTTGAACTCGGCCGCGGCAGCCTGGTAGCGGTCGTCGGCGGCATCCGTGCGCTGCTCGACCGAAACCATGGCCTGCTTGGTCTCGTCGAAGAACATCGTGTCGCTGAACCGGTCGGCGACGAGGTTGCGCAACAGGTCGACGGCGGCGACCGGAAGGGCCACGCTGTCATCGACGGCGATCTGGCCCATCCCCGCGGCCGTGATGGGGAACCAGACGGCCCCCTTCTCGCAGACCCCGTACATTCGCATCGACTCGGGCAGGCCGGCCTCGAGGAGCGGCGCGACGACCTGCTCGCGAATGAATGTCGACGAGCGCCCGGTGATGAACGCGATCGGAACGTCGGCGCCGGCCAGGCTGATCAGGTCCGTGATGATGCTCGGTGTGGCGATGGTCCGGCTCACCGGACTGGCGATGGGCCCGTCCACGTCGAGCAGCAGGCCAAGGGGAGAGAGGGTATCGCGCATACCCCAGTGTTTCACGACCGCGCACCCCCGGCGGCGTCAGCGGGCTTCGACCGTCACCTTCCCGTTGGTGGTCGCCGCGGTGAGGGAACGCCGGGAGGAGGGGTCGCTCGGGACCGACCCGGTCTCGATCTCGCCGTTGGTCGTGCGGGCGTCCACCCGGTAGGTCACCCCGTCCGCCGGCACCCGCACGGTGAGCGCGCCGTTGGTGCTCCGCGCCTCGACGGCGGACGGCGGGTCGAGGAAGTCGAGTTCGACCCCGCCGTTGGTGGTGGTGGCCGTCACGCGTCGCGAGCTGGAGTCGCGCACGTCGATCGCCCCGTTGGTCGTCTGCAGCTTGAGATCGCCCCGACTGCCCTCGGTCAGGATGGCACCGTTCGTCGTCTCCAGGTCGAGGGCGCCGGTCAGGCCGGCTGCGGTGAGGCGCCCGTTCTGGGCGACGACGTTCAACGGCAGAGCGGCGGGAAGCCGCACGGTCAGCTTGACCGAGCAGAAGCCGAACCACTGGTTGGGGCAGCCGCCGGAGATGCTGGTGACGCCGCCCGAGGTGGTGACGCGGAGCGTGGGCGCCGCGCCGAAGTAGGTGCCGCGGGCGTCGACGTGCACCTGATCGTCCGGGCTGGGCCGCAGGTCGACGGATGCGTTGGGCACGGTGGCCAGCACCCGGGTGCCGGCATCGGCGGTGGCGGTGTCGGCGTAGGAGCCGCCCACGCCGCCGCCGCGCAGGACGGTACCGATGGTGACCAGGCCGACCACGATCGCCACCGCGACCACGGCCAGCGTCACGATGAGGGCGGTGCGGCTGCCCCGGGACATCCGCCGGCCGGCCGGCGGCGGGGTGGTCGGCTGCGGGTTCGGTGCTGGTTGCGGTTGCGGCGGGGGTGGCGTCTCGGTCATCGCAGGCCTCCAAACGGTTGAGCGGCGACGTGGGCGCCGCTGCCGACGAGGATACCCGGCCGGACGAAGGCAGTCGGCGTGCGCCGACCAAACCCCTGCGCCAGTGGATCCCGCTGCGCCAGCCGGCCGGGAAACGCCTATCCTTGATCGAGATGATTACGCGACGAATGGCCGCCCTGCGCCTTGATATCCCGATCGAAATGGCGCAGCGCCACGACCTGCCCTCCCGGATGTCGGAGGCCGATCTTGCCGAGATCGAGCGCAACCCGCCGGCGTGGCTCGTGCAGTCGCGGGCCAACCGCACCGGCAAGAAACCGGTCTGGGTGGAACTCCGCTGCGACGTCTGCGGGTTCTCCGAGGCCGTACGGCCCAAGAAGTGGTGGCCCGCGTTCACCTATCTGACCTGCGATTACCATGGCTCCGAGGAGCTGCCGGATGCCGCCGCCGGGCTCAGCCGCACCGAGGTCGATGGCATCGGCACCGCCTTCATCGGCATCGTCGACGAGGCGCCTTAGGGCTCGCCCCACCCCAGAACACGGTGGAGGCCGGGGAGCGTTCCGGCCCCCGGCCTCCACTACGTGCTGCGTGAACCGGCTAGATGAACAGAGTCGTGGTGGACTCCGACGCTTCGCCGAGGAAGGTGGCCACGCCGCCGAGCTCCACGCCCTCCATCAGATCCGTCTCGGCGATGCCGAGCAGGTCCATCGTCATGGTGCAGGCGATCAGG
>DATISQ010000301.1:0-6198 GCA_035581905.1 Cryobacterium sp. | reverse complement strand
TGGCTTTGATTCGGTCCATCGTGACGATGGTCCCGACCTCTACCTTTTCCTGCCGCCCACCGGCGCGCACAACTGCGTAAACCACGTTACGTACCTATCTCTGGGGAGCCGTGAGGCCCCGTGATGGAAAGTTACTGCTTTGAACAGACCAAGTCGGCCGGTCGTTTTCAGAAAACCTCGGTGATCGCGGGGGCAAAGGCCCATCGCACACCAAAAGTCAACATTAGCCGATCCTGCTGCAACGGTCAAACCGAGGCCGGATCCTAGACTCGGGTGATGACCGTGTTGATCGACTCCCCCATGTGGCCCGCGCATGGCACCGTCTGGTCCCATCTTGTCAGCGATTCGTCCCTGGCCGAACTGCACGCGTTCGCGGCCCGGAACGGCATCCCCCGCCGCGGCTTCGACCTGGACCACTACGACGTTCCCGCCCACCGCTACGACGCCCTGGTGGCCGCGGGGGCGCATCCGGTGGGCAATCGGGAACTGGTGCTGCGGCTTCGCGCGAGCGGCCTGCGAGTGAGCGGCAGGGACCGGGCGGCCCGCGGCCTTCCCCGGAGTCCTGAACCTGGGGCCTGAACCCCTGGGGCCTGAACCCCTGACGTCTGAACGCCTGGCGTCCCGAACACTTAACGCGAGCGGGCGTACGGCGATGCCCGGACCCGTGGGCCGTGCACCGCCGGTCGCCCGGTCGACTCGTTCCTGCGGGGATCCCCGTTACTGCTGGGACTCCGGGGCCGTGTTCACGATCGGCTGAGCCGACCCGGTGGATCCGCCGGCCGTCGTCACTCGGCGGCTGCGCGAACGCCCCTGGCCGGGCTGCTTGGGCTCGGGCAGGGCGTCCAGCACCGAGTCGAGCAGCTGGTCGGTGACCTGCTTGCTGACCGTGCGCCGGCTGCGGGAGGACTTCTTGACCGGGATGTCCAGGATGGCGACCGGCTCGTCGTCGTCGGACGTTGCCGCCTCGGCCGCGGCAGGCGCCTCGGCCGGGGTCTGTTCCACGCGCTCCACCGGGGTCTGCTCGGTCACGATGGGCGCTGCGGCCCTCTGGCGGGGCGTGGAGGACGCCCTGCGGCTGCGCCGCGCCGGCGGAGCGGACGTCTCGGTCGCGGCGGCCTCGTTCGCGACCGCATCGTTCGCGACCGCATCGATCGGGGTGGCTTCGACGGCCGCGGCGTCAGCGGTTGCGACGGATGCGGGCTCGACCGATGCCGCCGGTGCCGCTGTCTCGACGGGCGACGATTCCGGCTTCGCCTCCGTCAGAGCGATGATCGGAATGGAGCCGGTCAGGGCGCGCGGGATGGTGCGGGCGGCGATCAGCGCGAGGGCATGCTTGGCGTCCTCGGTGATGCCGTGGGTGCCGTGGCCGGACTTTCCAGCGTCGGTCTGCGGTGCGTTCGCGGCCCCGGAGTGGCCCCCGTTGCCGCCACCGCGGTGCCCGTTGCCGTTGTCGCCGCCGGAGTTGCTGCCCGACTTGCTGCGCGGGCGACGCTCCATGGCCGGCTGAGCGGTCTGGCGATGCTTGACGACCGGGTCGTGGTGGATCACGATGCCGCGGCCGGCGCAGGCCTCACAGTTCTCGCTGAACGATTCCAGCAGCCCGAGGCCGAGCTTCTTGCGGGTCATCTGCACGAGTCCGAGCGAGGTGACCTCGGCGACCTGGTGCTTGGTGCGGTCGCGGCTCAGGCATTCGAGCATGCGACGCAGCACGAGGTCACGGTTGGTTTCGAGGACCATGTCGATGAAGTCGACGACGATGATGCCGCCGATGTCGCGCAGGCGCAGCTGGCGCACGATTTCTTCGGCAGCCTCAAGGTTGTTCTTCGTGACGGTCTCTTCGAGGTTTCCGCCCGAGCCGACGAACTTGCCGGTATTGACGTCGACGACGGTCATGGCCTCGGTGCGGTCGATCACGAGCGATCCCCCGGACGGCAGCCAGACCTTGCGATCGAGGGCCTTCTCGATCTGCTCCGAGATGCGGTACTCGTCGAAGGCGTCGTTCTCGCCGACGTAGCGCTCCACGCGCTCCACCAGGTCTGGTGCGACCTGGCGCAGGTAGGCCTCGATGACCTCGCGGGATTCCTCGCCGGAGATGACCATCTTCTGGAAGTCCTCATTGAAGACATCCCGCACGATCTTGATCAGAAGGTCCGGTTCGCTGTGCAGCAGGGACGGAGCCTGCACCGTGTCGACCTGCTTGGCGATGGACGCCCACTGCGAGGTGAGCCGGTTGACGTCGAGCGTGAGCTGCTCGTCCGTGGCCCCCTCGGCCGCGGTGCGCACGATGACGCCCACGTTCTCGGGCAGAACCTCCTTGAGGATCTTCTTCAGGCGTGCCCGCTCGGTGTCGGGAAGCTTGCGGCTGATCCCGTTCATCGAGCCGTTCGGCACATAGACGAGGTAGCGGCCGGGCAGCGACACCTGGCTGGTGAGGCGCGCGCCCTTGTGGCCGATCGGGTCCTTGGTCACCTGCACCAGCACCTTGTCGCCCGGCTTGAGCGCGAGCTCGATGCGGCGGGCCTGGCTGCTGTTCCCGGAGTTCGAGGCGGCGGCCTCCCAGTCGACCTCACCGGAGTAGAGCACGGCGTTGCGGCCGCGTCCGATGTCGACGAAAGCGGCTTCCATGCTCGGCAGCACGTTCTGCACCTTGCCGAGGTAGACGTTGCCGATCAGCGAGGCATCCTGGTTCTTGGCGACGTAGTGCTCGACCAGCACGCCGTCTTCCAGCACACCGATCTGGATCTTGTTGTGCTTGGCCCGCACGACCATGACCCGGTCGACGGATTCGCGGCGGGCGAGGAACTCGGCCTCCGTGATCACCGGGCGACGACGGCCGGCATCGCGTCCGTCACGGCGGCGCTGCTTCTTGGCCTCGAGGCGGGTCGACCCCTTGATGCGCTGGGGTTCGGTGATGAGCTCGGGTTCGCGGGGCGTGCGGACGCGAACAACGGTGTTCGCCGGGTCGTCGGATCCGGACCGGTTCTCGTCACCGGTGCGACGGCGGGCGCGACGGCGAACGGTCGACGACTCGTCGCCCTCGTCGTCGTGGTCCTGGCGGTTGTCCTGGCGGTTGTCCTGGCGCTGATCCTGGCGGTTGTCCTGGCGGTTGTCCTGGCGGTTGTCCTGGCGCTGATCCTGCCGATTGTCCTGGCGCGAGGTGTCGCGACGCGCTCCGGTGCGCTCCGGCAGTGGCACGATGACCGGGGCTTGGAACACCAGGGAGGTGGAGGGGCGGCGAACCACTTCGGCGGTCGGGGTGGGCGGCGGCGTCAATTCCACGGCAGCGTCCTGTTCTGTGTCGGGGGTTCCGCCGAACGGGGCGGCGGCTGCCGGCTCGGTCACGGCGTCGTCGGTGTGGACGGGGGTTGTCTGCGGTGCGGCGACCGGCTCGAGCGTCGCCGGGGCGACGTTCTCCCGGGCAGCCGGCACGGCCTCCGGAACGGTCACCGGCGTGGCAACCCTCCGGGAGGTGCGGCGGGTGCCGAACAATCCCTTACGTTTCTTGATGTTGTCGTTGTCTTCCACCATCACTGGTGCGCTCCTTGACCGGTGTGGGCGACCGCGCCACCCAACCGGCTACTCTCTCGTGGGAAGATCACGCTTGCGCGAGACCCTCGGGAATCCTCTTCGTTCGCAACCGGCTCTTGGCTCTGGCTGCTAATACCTTTGGTCGTGGGACCAATGAATCTGGGCATTTACGGCCCATTAAGACTTCTCTGGCGTCAACTTGGGCGCGGCCCAAGCGACTCTTTCGATTATCGCATGCATTATCAGGAACACGTGCGAGGCACATGACATAATCCGAAGGTGCTCTCCACCCAGCCCGTCAAGCGCCCCGTCGGGCTCGCCATCTTCTTCATCATCGGTGGTCTGATCGCCCTCACCGCGGCGCTCCTGCTGACCATCGACAAGTTCGCGATCCTGGAAGACCCGCAAGCCCAGCTGTCGTGCAACTTCAGCGTGCTGGTGGGTTGCAGCACCAATTTGGGCTCGTGGCAGGGCGCTATCCTCGGTTTCCCCAACCCGGTGATCGGACTGATGGCCTGGCCGGTCGTCATCACAATCGGGGCCGCCATCCTGGCCGGGGCACGGTTCGCCCGCTGGTTCTGGATCGCCCTGAACGTGGGCGTCACCGGCGCACTCGCCTTCGTGATCTGGCTGATGGCACAGAGCTTCTTCGTGCTCGACGTGCTCTGTCCGTGGTGCATGGTGACCTGGTCGGTCACGATCCCGATGTTCCTGGCCGTCACGCTGCACAACCTCACGGCGGGCAACCTGCCGGCGGGGCCGCGGGTGCGGCGACTGGCATCCGTCGCCTATTCGTGGATCATTGTGATCACGATCGTCTGCTATCTGATCGCCGCCGTCATCGCCCAGCTGCAAATGGACTTCCTGAACCGCCTGTAGCTGAGAGCCGCCCGGGTGCCGTGCTGCGGTGGTTGGGCATTCGGCGGTCGAGCCCCCTCCGGTGGTCGAGCCCCCTCCGGTGGTCGAGCCTGTCGAGACCCGGCGGGCCGCCGTCCGGAGGTTCGCCGGGGCATCCGTCGCGGCCGCAGTCGCTAACTTCGGAGATTCTCGCAACACGCCGCTCAGCCCGGCGCCACAACCGGCGTTTCGCGAAAATCTCCGCGGTTACGTCCCACGACGGAAGGCGGGCCGCCGGCCCAGAAACGGATGCCCGCGGCGTGCGGTGCACCGTAGCGCGCCGGGCCCGTCTCTTCCTCCACAATCTGGGTGTGATCAGGTTATCCACAGGGGCCCGCGGGGTGGCCGGTGGGGCCATCGAATGTCAGTGGCTGCCCGTACCGTGTGTCTCATGAAGCCCTCCTACAGTGAGCAGCTCGAGACCCTGGGGCGTCACTTCGACGCGATCAGGGCGGCGCAGGCGGACGCCGCCCGGGTCGACGCGCGCTTGGCCGAGCAGGTCGATCAGGCCCGCCGGTTCGCCGAGTCCCTGGCCCGGGACGCGGCCGCGTCCGCGTCCGCCAAAGACGCTGCCCGGGCTGGGCCGCAGACTGCGGAGGGTTCGGGATCGGTGCCCCGGGCAAGGTGGGACGCCGCGATAATCGCCGAGCGGGAGTTCGTGACCGAACTGGCCTGCACCCTGCGGCTGCCGGTGCGCTCCGCCGAGACCCTGATCGCCGAGAGCCGGACCCTGATGCAGGAGCTCCCCGGCACCCGGGCCGCGCTGCAGGACGGGTCGATCACCTACCGGCACGCGCAGGCGATCATGAACCAGGCCTGGTCACTGCCCGCAGAAGCACTGGCCGGGTTCGAACAGGCGCTGCTGACGTCGGCGCCGCACCTGACCGTGTCGAACCTCAAGCACCGGGCCCGCGTCATGCGAGAGCGGCTGCACCCCGAGTCGATCACGGCCCGGCACCAGAAGTCGGTGGCCGACCGGAAGGTGATCTTCGAGCCCGAGGCCGACGGGATGGCATCCCTGCACTGGTACGACTCCGCGGAGAAGGTGAAAGCCGGGTACGACCGCCTCACCGTGATGGGGATCAGCCTGCAGGGGCCGGGCGAGCGCCGCACCCTGACCCAGCTGCGCGCGGACGTATTCGAGGACCTCATCCTCGACGGGGTGACCGCGTCGGGTGTGGGCAAGGGCATCCGGGGTTCGGTGCACGTCACCGTCCCGGTGATGACGCTCCTCGGCCACTCCGAGGACCCCGGACATCTGGAGGGGTCCGGGCCGATCGACCCGGGCACCGCCCGGGAGATCGCCGCCCGGGCGCCCAGCTTCATCCGGATCCTCACCCACCCGGAGACCGGGGTCGTCTTGTCGATCGGGCGCACCCGCTACAAGGTCCCGAAAGACCTCCGCCGGTACCTCCGGGTACGGGACGAGACCTGCCGGTGGCCGGGCTGCCGCCGGGCGGCGGCGCACTCCGACCTCGACCACACCCTGGACTGGCAGTTCGAGGGGATCACCGCGCACGACAACCTCGCCCACCTCTGCCCCGCCGACCACGCGCTGAAGTCGGAGACCCGGTGGAGCTACGTGCTTCTGCCGGACGGCACACTGAAGTGGACCTCGCCGACCGGGCGCACGTTTCTCAGTGAACCGGCCACGATCATCCGTGCGCCGGCGCCTCCGGCGGACACGACGAAGGAGAGGGTGCGGCAGCCTGATTCGAACGAATCGGCGCCGTTCTGAGCGGGGTTTCGGCCGGCTCAACCACCGGGTTTCGC
>DATISQ010000300.1:0-7829 GCA_035581905.1 Cryobacterium sp. | reverse complement strand
ACACTCCCGTTACCCGGTGATCGGCCGCTCCGTCGACGAGGTGCTGGGCTTCGTGCACGTGCGCGACCTCCTGGACCCCGACGCCCACCCCGGTGCGACGACGGTCGCCGAAGTGGCGCGTTCGATTGTCTTCCTGCCCGGCACCAATCGCATCCTGCCGGCCATGACCCAGCTGCGCCGCGTCGGTGTGCACATCGCGATCGTCGTCGACGAGTACGGCGGCACCGACGGCATCGTCACGCTCGAGGACCTCGTCGAGGAACTCGTCGGTGAGATCCACGACGAGTACGACCTGCCGGCCCGGGACCATCCTGTCGCCGAGTTCGGTCATGCCCGGCTGGCCGATGGCGACCTGAACATCGAAGACTTCACGGATGCCACGGGAGTCGAACTCGAGGACGGCCCGTACGAGACCGCGGCCGGCTTCGTCACCTACCGGCTCGGACGCATGCCCCTGGTGGGCGACACCGTCACGACCGGGGACTACCAGCTCCGGGTCGCCGCCCTCGACGGGCTGCGCATCAGCACCATCCAGATCGTTGCCCGGCCGGACGTGGACGCCCCCTGATCAGAGAGCGACGCGCCGGCTCTCCAACCGCAGTTCGAGTTCGCTCATCACCAGGGCGGCAAGGTCGGTGAGGGTGCTCAACTCCGGTCCGGTGATGACGCGGGGCTCGAAGTCGAGAACGCACAGCGTGCCGAGGTTGTAGCCACTGCGGGTCGTCAAGGGTACCCCGGCGTAGAACTGCAAGCCGAAATCCCCGGCCACGAGCGGATTGGCCAGCGCGCGCGGGTCGGCACGGGCATCCTCCACCACCCAGGGACCGTCGGACATGATGGCCGACGAACAGAGACCCGGATCGCGCGGAATCTCCTCGAGGTCGAGGCCGTGATGCGATTTGAACCAGATGCGATCGGTGTCGACGATACTGACGATCGCGATCGGAACGGAGAACAGCCGGGCAGCCAGCGAGGTGATCCGGTCGAAGGCGCCGTCGGCGGGCGTGTCGAGGATATCGAGGCGCGTGACCTCCTTCAGCCGTTCGATTTCGTCGCTGACGAGGTGGTGCACCGCGGCACCGCGATGGCGTCCAGTTTCCGCGATGACGGCCTGGTGCAGGGCGAGCACGACCTCCGCGGTCGGCGGTCGCTGCTCCGGATCGCGGGCCAGCATGGTCGATAGCAGGTGCCGCCACTCCGGGGCGAGTTCCTCCGGGATGGCCGGGTCGCGCAGGAGCCTCGCCATGGCCGACGGGATCGGCTTTCCGGGGAATGCCGTCTCACCGGTGAAACATTCCAGGAGCACGAGCCCCAACGCGTAAATATCGCTCGCCGGGCCGACTTCCTCGCCCCGGGCCTGCTCCGGGCTGAGATAGGCGGCCGTTCCCGTCGTCATCCCCTGGCTGGTCACCCGCTCACTGTCCGGGAACAGGGCAATGCCGAAATCGGTCAGCCGCGCGCGCGCCCGGGATTCGGAGCTGTACTCGGCGAGGAGGATGTTCGCCGGTTTGATATCGCGGTGAATGACGCCGCGCCCGTGGATGTAGTCGAGCCCCTCCGCCAGGTCATAGCCGATTTGGGCGATGTGGCGCGTCGAGATCGCCCCCCCGTCGAGTCGCTGGCGCAGGTCGACGCCGTCCACGAGCTCCATCACGAGGTAGATCTGCGGGTGGTCAGACTCGGTCCGGTCCACGCCGACGTCGAATAGGGTGACCAGGCTGTGGTGGTTCAGGCTCGCCAGCACGTTGATCTCGGCTTGCTGGCGCTGAATGTCGATCTCGTCGGTGGCGCGGAGCTCGAAGATCTTGACCGCCACATCCCGACCCAGACGCTCGTCGGTGGCACGGTAGACCGAGGCCATCCCGCCGCGGCCGATCAGGTCCTTCACCCGGTAGCGTGCGTTCAGGTGCTTCGGAAACTCCTTGGTCATCGGACCCCCCCTTCGGGACTGAGTCTAAGTGAGCGACGGCAGGGATTTTGCACAGTCCGGTGGACCACGCTCGTGTCCCGGGGCGGGAACGCCCCGACGGTGCAAAACTGAGGCTATGACGGGGATGCGGAGTCGAGGGCGGGCGGGGGCGGCCGGGCTGGCGTGCGCGGTGACGGTCCTGCTTCTGGCGGGCTGCGCGCAGCCGGCTTCTGGCCCGGCAACCGGCACCGCGGCGCCGGGTTCGACCCCGTCGGACGGCCCGACGGCGACTCCGTCCGCGTCCCCGCCCGCCTCGGCCCCGCCGGCCGCGACGCCCGATCCCGCCATTTCGGCCGGGCCGGGCGCCTGCGGCCCAGCCGACCTGTCACTCTCCCTCCAGTCGCGGCCGCAGGACAGCGGCGCCGGCAACTTCTACTGGGACCTGCGCCTGACGAACACCGGCGGGGCGGCGTGCACGGTCGAGGGCTACCCGGTGACGACTCTGGTCAGTGCGACCTCCGGCGAGCCGGTCGGGCTCGCCTCCGGCACCGAGCAGGGACGCTGGTACCCGGTGGCGGTCGTCGCGCTGGCGCCCGGGGCATCCGCTTACAGCCTGCTCCACCTCGGCCAGGCCGGCGCGTACGGCTGTCCTCTCGTGCCGGTCGGCGCCCTCGATGTGACGCTGCCCGGCTGGGATACGGAAAGCCGCGCGCCCACGCCGAACCCCATCGAGGGCTGCGACGACGACAGCTCGGTGCTCGTGCGCACCGGCCCGCTGGCCCCGGCCCCGGTCACGTTCTAGAGTCGGCATCGGCCGCCCGGTGGCCAACACAGGAGATCCGGGCTGGGCAGCTGCCTCCGCCTTGTGATTCCGGGCGCGGAGACGGCAGCCGGGCCGGCTTTCCTGAGTTAGCCCCACAGGAGCATGCATAACCCCTGCGGATTCACGGCCGCGCGCGGCGACCCCGCGTCAACACGCGGCTGTGCTGAGGTTGATGGCCTGACTGATGGTCGAGGCGGGCGGAGGAGCGTACCCTCAGCCGCAAGAAGACCCATCAACCCGAAAAATAAGGAGCAACCATGTCTGTGGCACGCGTAACCACCCTCAGCGTCCGGTCCGACAAATCCTTCGAGGACGCCGTCGCCGCCGGCATCGCCCGGGCGAGCAAAACCCTGCGCGGGGTGTCCGGCGCCTGGGTCAAGGAGCAAAAGGTGGAGGTCACCAACGGTGAGATCACCTCCTTCGACGTCGTGATCGAAGTCACCTTCGTCCTCGAGGACTGAGGCTGCGGCCCGGCGGCGGCATCCGCGCCGCCGGGCAGGGTCGGCATGGCAACTTGATAACGGGCCGATAGTGCCATTGGATGGACTTTCATGACCCGTCGCCTCGCCCAGCTGCTCGTCGGCCTCTTCCTCTACGGCCTGGGGATCGCGCTGATCGTGCGCGGTGAGATCGGCGTGGCCCCGTGGGACGTACTCACCCAGGGCATCTCGGGCCGCACCGGTCTCGGCTTCGGGCTGGTCACCATCCTGATCAGCGGCGTCGTGCTGCTGCTCTGGATCCCGCTGCGCCAGAAGCCGGGCGTGGGCACCGTGCTGAACGCCCTGCTCGTCGGGCCGTCAGCGGATGTCGGCCTCTGGCTGATCCCGTCGGGCCTCGATCTCTGGGTGCGTATCCTGCTGTTCGCGGCCGGGCTGCTGGTGCTGGCGATCGCCACGGGTCTCTACATCGGCGCGCATTTCGGCCCCGGCCCGCGCGACGGTCTGATGACGGGCCTGCACAAACGCACCGGCTGGCGCATCTGGATCGTGCGCACGGGCATCGAGGTGACCGTGCTCAGCATCGGCTGGGTGCTCGGCGGCAACGTGGGCGTCGGCACGGTGCTGTTCGCGCTGCTCGTCGGTCCCCTCTGCCACTGGACGATCCCGTTCTTCGCGATCACCCTGCCCACGGACGACGACGCCCGGCTCGAGGAGACCCTCGAGGGTTCCGTGCTCCCCTCCGAGCCCTCGATCGACAGCCCCGCGAACTGACCTGGTCCCGGCACCGGGACTGTTCCCGGGTCTTCCCGGGCCTCCTCCCGATTCTCCGGCCGGACCAGATTGTTGAACAATCCGCCGAAGTGGTGCATCCTTAACCAAACTTCCACGGACGGAGAAACGGATGTCCAGCATCGATTTGAACAGTGACGTCGGGGAATCCTTCGGCAACTGGTCCTTCGGCGATGACGCCGCGATCATCTCCTCCGTCTCCAGCGTGAATGTGGCCTGCGCCTTCCACGCCGGCGACCCGAGCACGATCCGTGCCACCTGCACGGCCGCCGCCGCAGCCGGCGTCACGGTCGGCGCGCATCCGGGCTACCGGGACCTGGCCGGCTTCGGCCGCCGGTTCATCGACATGGAGCCCGGCCACCTCACCGACGAGGTCATCTACCAGATCGGCGCGCTGCAGGCCCTGGCCGCGGTCGCCGGCACCCGCGTCAGCTACGTCAAGCCGCACGGCGCCCTCTACAACACCATCGCGCACCACGAGGTGCAGGCGCAGGCCGTCGTCGACGCGATCCGCGCCGTCGATCCGGGCCTTCCCGTGATGGTGCTGCCCGACTCGGAGGTCCAGCGCCTCGCCGACCGGGCAGGGCTGCGCACGGTGGTGGAGGCCTTCGCCGACCGCGCCTACAACCCCG
The DNA here is from genome assembly GCA_035581905.1 of Cryobacterium sp. Classification (GTDB taxonomy): domain Bacteria; phylum Actinomycetota; class Actinomycetes; order Actinomycetales; family Microbacteriaceae; genus Cryobacterium. The sequence continues at coordinate 3,236 of DATISQ010000300.1, read as the reverse complement.
ACGGCTCCCTGGTCGCCCGGTCCCGGCCCGGCGCCGTGCTGCTGCACCCCGACGCCGTCACCGAGCAGGTGCTCCGCCTGGCCGGCGACCGCCAGGTGCGCACGGTGGACGGCAGCCTGCTCACGGTTACGGCCGAGAGCATCTGCCTGCACGGCGACACCCCCGGCGCCGTGACGCTGGCCGCCACCGTGCGCACCGCGCTGCAGGATGCCGGGATCCCGATCCGAAGCTTCGTCTAGCCTCGTGTCCGGTTCCGTTCGCTCGATCCGTGCCGTCGGCGACCGCGCCGTGCTGGTCGAACTGCCCAGCCTGGCCGACGTGCTCGACCTGCAGGCGCACCTGCAGCGGCATCCGCTCGACGGACAGCTCGATGTGCTCGCCGCCGCGGAAACCGTGCTCGTCACCGGGGCCTCCGCCTCCGCCGCACGCGGGTTCGCCGACGCCCTGCGGCAACTGCAGGTGCAGCCGGCCGCCCCCGCCGACGCCACGCTCGTGCAGATCGACACCGTCTACGACGGCGCAGACCTCGCCGACGTCGCTGCGCACACGGGCCTCAGCATCGACGGCGTCATCGCCGCGCACACCGACCAGGACTGGACCGCCGCATTCGGCGGCTTCGCCCCCGGTTTCCTCTACCTCACCGGCGCGACCGCCGCGCTGACCGTGCCGCGGCGCAGCTCCCCGCGCAGCTCGGTGCCGGCCGGCTCCGTGGCCGTGGCCGGCGACTACTCGGCCGTCTACCCCCGCGCCTCCCCCGGCGGCTGGCAACTGCTCGGCCGCACGGACGCCCGCCTCTGGGACCTGGCGCGCCCGCAGCCGGCCCTGATCCGGCCGGGCAACCGGGTGCGGTTCCGCGCGGTGCGCGAGCAGGTCGCCGCCGCGGACATCCTCGTTGCGGAGGCTGAAGCGGCGACTGAGACTGCGGCTGACGCTGAGACTGCGGGTGACGCTGAGGCTGCGGCTGAGACTGAGACATCCGCCACGCCGGCCGCGGGCGTCCGCGTGCTCTCCCCCGGCGCGCAGACGACCGTGCAGGACCTCGGCCGCCCCGGCTACGCCGACCAGGGCGTGACCGGTTCGGGCGCCCTCGACCGTGGCGCCCTGCGGCGCGCCAACCGGGTCGTGGGCAATCCGGCTTCGGCCGCCGTGCTCGAGAACGCCCTCGGCGGCCTGTCACTGACCGCCCTGGCCGACCAGGTGCTCGCCGTCACCGGGGCCTGCGTGCCGCTTACGGTGACGGATGCCGCCGGCCGGCACCGCGAGCTGCCGATGGATTCCGCCGTCTCCCTCCTGGCCGGGCAGACCCTGTCGCTCGGAGCCCCCCGCTCGGGCGTGCGCAGCTACCTGGCCTTCCGCGGCGGCATCGACGTGGCGCCCGTGCTCGGCAGCCGGTCCACCGACACGCTCAGCGGTATCGGCCCGGCCCCGCTGACACCCGGCACCGTGCTCCGGATGCTGCCGCCCGCCCCGGGCAGCGCCGTGCACCACCCCGAGATCCCGCCGCCGGCCCCGGCCGAGGTCACCGCGCTGCGCTTCGTGCCGGGACCCCGCGCGGACTGGTTCGACCCGGCATCCGTCGCCCGGTTCGGCGCCGAGGAGTGGACGGTCACGGCCCAATCGAACCGGATCGGCCTGCGGCTGGCCGGCGAGCCGCTCACCCGGTCGCGGCCGGGTGAGCTGGCCAGCGAGGGCACGGCCCGCGGCGCCATCCAGGTGCCGCCGTCGGGCCTGCCGGTGCTGTTCCTCGCGGACCACCCGGTCACCGGCGGCTACCCGGTGATCGGCGTCGTGCTCGCCGAAGACCTCGACCTCGCGGCGCAGCTGCCGACCGGCGCGCGCATCCGTTTCTCGCCCGTCCCCGCCCAACCCGCCCCGGCCTCCCCCTGATGCCCGCCCGCCCCAGCTGCGCGGGAGCTGCGCCGCTGCGCGGCCGGCACGCCACGCGCGAAGCGGCGCAGCCCCCGCGCGAGCCCCCACGACCCACCCGAACGAGAGTTGAACCATGCAGAAAGTCCTGATCGCCAACCGCGGCGAGATCGCGGTGCGCATCATCCGCGCCTGCGACGACGCCGGCCTCGACTCGGTGGCCGTCTACGCGGACGTCGACGCCGACGCCCTGCACGTCTCGGCCGCCACGGAGGCCTGGGCGCTCGGCGGGGACAGCCCGGCCGACAGCTATCTCAACGTGGCCAAGCTGCTCTGCATCGCGCGGGAATCCGGCGCCGACGCCGTGCACCCGGGGTACGGCTTCCTCTCCGAGAACGCCGACTTCGCCCAGGCCGTGATCGACGCCGGGCTGCTCTGGATCGGCCCGACGCCCGCCGCGATCCGGGTGCTGGGCAACAAGGTCTCCGCCCGCGAGATCGCCATCCGGGTGGGCGCCCCCCTCGTCGCCGGCTCCGAGGGCACCGTGGAGACCGCCGCCGAGGTCCGCGCCTTCGCCCTGGAGCACGGCCTGCCGGTAGCCATCAAGGCGGCCTTCGGTGGCGGCGGCCGCGGACTCAAGGTCGTCTGGGAAATGGATGCGATCGAGGAGTCCTTCGATTCGGCCGTGCGCGAGTCGACGGCCGCCTTCGGCCGCGGCGAGTGCTTCGTCGAACGGTTCCTGCACCAGCCCCGCCACGTGGAGGCGCAGATCCTCGCCGACACCCTCGGCAATGTGATCGTCGTGGGCACCCGCGACTGCTCCCTGCAGCGCCGCAACCAGAAGCTCGTCGAGGAGGCGCCCGCGCCGTTCCTCACGCCGACCCAGACGACGCAGATCTACACCTCGGCGAAGGCCATCTGCCGGGCGGCGGGCTACACCGGCGCCGGCACCGTGGAGTACCTGCTCGCGCAGGACGGCACCGTCTCGTTCCTCGAGGTGAACACCCGGCTGCAGGTCGAGCATCCGATCACCGAGGAGACCAGCGGCGTCGACCTGGTGCTCGCGCAGCTGCAGATCGCCGCCGGCGGACCGGTCCCCGTCCTCTCCGATCCCGAACCGCGCGGGCATTCGTTCGAGGTCCGGATCAACGCCGAAGACGTGGGGCGCGGGTTCCTGCCGTGCCCCGGCACCGTGGCGACCTTCACCGTGCCGACCGGGCCGGGCATCCGGGTCGATTCCGGGGTCAGGGCCGGCGGCATCGTGCCGGACCGGTTCGACTCCCTGCTCGCCAAGCTGATCGTCACCGGCGCCGACCGGCAGCAGGCCCTGCGCCGCGCCCGCCGGGCCCTGGCCGAGTTCGAGATCACCG
>DATISQ010000299.1:0-7342 GCA_035581905.1 Cryobacterium sp. | reverse complement strand
AGGCGTTCGAGGAGGTCTTCGACGAAGCGGCGCGGGTCCTGGCCGGTCTGCACGACCCGGTCGACCGCGTCGAACGCGGCGGACGGGTCACGGTCGGCGATCGCGTCGATGGACTCGTCGAGCAGCGACGCGTTCGTGTAGCCGAGCAGCGCCACGGCGCGCACGTATTCGACGGAGTGCCCGTCGGATCCGGCCATCAGCTGGTCGAGCAGCGACAGGGTGTCGCGCGGCGAACCGCCGCCGGCCCGCACGACGAGCGGCAGCACGCCGGGCGCGACGGTCATCTGCTCGGTGTCGCACAGCTGCTGCACGTATTCGAGCATCGGCCCGGGCGGCACGAGCCGGAACGGGTAGTGATGCGTGCGCGAACGGATGGTGCCGATCACCTTTTCGGGCTCCGTCGTCGCGAAAATGAACTTGACGTGCTCGGGCGGCTCTTCGACGATCTTCAGCAGCGCGTTGAAGCCCGACGACGAGACCATGTGCGCCTCGTCGAGGATGAAGATCTTGTACCGGTCGCGGGCCGGCGAAAAAATCGCGCGTTCTCGCAAATCGCGGGCATCTTCGACGCCGCCGTGGCTGGCCGCGTCGATCTCGACCACGTCGAGGGAGCCGCCGCCGTCGCGGGACAGCTCCACGCAGCTCGGGCACACCCCGCATGGGGTGTCGGTGGGACCCTCGGCACAGTTCAGGCAGCGCGCCAGAATGCGGGCGGACGTCGTCTTGCCGCAGCCCCGGGGCCCGCTGAACAGATAGGCGTGATTCACCCGGTTCGTGCGCAGGGCAGTCATCAGTGGATCGGTCACCTGAGACTGACCGATCATTTCGGCAAAGGTCTCGGGCCGGTAGCGGCGATACAGGGCGGTAACCACGGGGTCAATCTTAGCCGGAGCCACTTACAGTGCGGTGTGGGGTGGCGAGGGTGTGGAGTGGTGGGGGTGTGGATGCCGGTGCGCGCCGGCATCCGTGTCTCCGGCGGGCCCCAGGAGAGGCGGGCCCCATGAGAGGCGGGCCCCAGGAGAGGCGGGCTCAGGCGCGGCGGGCGACGGCCTGGTCGAACTCGCCGGGACGGTTGCTCACGATCTGCTTGCCGAGGGGCGCGAGCGAGACCGGGACCATCTTGAAGTCGGCGATGCCGAGCGGGATCCCGACGATGGTGAGGCAGAGCGCGATTCCCGAGACGATGTGCGCCAGGGCCAGCCACCAGCCGGCGAGGATCACCCAGAGCACGTTGCCGATGAACGAGAACGCCCCGCTGGTGGGTTTGGCCACGACGGTGCGGCCGAAGGGCCAGAGCGCGTAGGCGGCGATGCGGAACGACGCGATGCCCCACGGGATCGTGATGATCAGCACGCAGAGGATGACGCCAGCGGCCACGTAACCGAGGAAGAGCCAGAAGCCGCTCAGCACGAGCCAGATCACGTTCAGGAGGGTGCGCACGCAAAAATACTACCCGCGCGGCTGGGGAGGAGATGGGTGCGGCGAGTGGCAGCATCCGTCGCCGCAGAATGCGCCCACGCGGCGCCCATCGCGGCGCCCCACGCGGCGCCCGACGCGGCGCCCGTCGCGGCGCCCGTCGCGGCGCCCGTCGCTAAAAGCGGAGATTTTCGAGACACGCCGCCCACGGCGCCCACGGATGCGGCGTGTCCTGACAATCTCCGACTTTGGGTCTCCCGCGGGGCAGACCAGAACGGAAAAACCCGCACGGGCACTCCTCCACAGGCAGCCCGGGCCCGAACTCCTCCCCCTGCCGGGCATTGCCCCGGGAGCGGGCCGGGGCCGCGGGCATCCTGAACGGATGCGCAGCGCAGCAACCCTCATCTGCACCCTCGGTCACACCGCCACGACCGACGAGCTGTTCCGGCTCGGCGTCACGCCCGCGCAGCTGCGCACCGCGATTCGACGCGGAGCCATCGTGCGCGCGGCGCGGGGCGCCTACCTCTGCGCCCATGCCGATCGCGACCAGCAGGATGCCGCGGCCGCCCACGGCCGGATCAGCTGCCTCAGCGCGCTGCGCCGGGCCAATGTCTGGGCCGGAGTCGACCGTTCGCTGCACCTGCAGCTGCCACCGAACGCCAGCACCAGGCGGCCCCAAGTCGGTCGGGGCGGGCGGCCGATCCGCTATCACTGGGCGCATCCGCGGTTCCCGGCAGCGGCCGAGCGGTCCTGGCTGGTCTCGCCGATGGACGCGGTGTGGCAGGCCATCCGTTGCCTCGACGAGGAACACGCGATCGCCTGCCTCGAGTCGGCGGTGCACGAGGACTTCCTCACGATCGACCAGGTGCTCGAGCTGTGCCGGCGGGCGCCGGCGCGGCTGGCGGGCGGCATCCGTGAGCTGGAATTCACTTCGGGCTCGGGCATGGAAACGATCGTGCGGCGCCGGCTGCGGCATGCGGGTTACGCGGTGGTGGCGCAGGTGAGCGTGGCCGGCATCGGCGATGAAGATCTCGTCGTGGAGGACTGCGTCGCAATTGAAACCGACGGCGAGAAGTGGCACGGCCCCGACCGGTTCCACGCCGACCGCGTCCGCGACCTCAAGACCGAGGCCCTCGGCCGCCGGTCCATCAGGCTCACGCAGGACCAGGTGCTCTACGAGTGGGAGACCACCCTCGCCGCCATCGAGCGCGTCGTGACGGATGCCCAGCGCGAGCGATCCCGCCGCTTCGGCCGCCTGATCACTCGCCTCGACGACCCGCTCTGACCCGCACGGACCGGGCACGGGCCGCCCGCCCGGGCGCGGACCGCCCGGGCACGGACCGGGGCGGGCGGGGTCTCCGCTCGCGAACGTAACGTCGGAGAAAATCGCGACACGCCGCATCCGTCGCCCACGGATGCCGCGTGTCGCCAAAAACTCCGAAGTTGCGTCACCCGCACCCGCTCCCCGCAGCACCCGCTCCCCGCACCCCGCACCCGCACCCGCACCACACGCACATCGGCCGCCCCCGGAATCCCGGGAACGGCCGATCACCTCACGCCAGGAGCCGAAGCTCCGGCAAACGCAACGCCTTACAGCGCCGGCAGCGCCGGCAGCGCACGGCCGATGATGCCCAGCGTCTGCCGGGCGATCTCCAGCTCCTCGTTCGTCGGGATGACGAGCACGGTGACCCTGGAGGCCGCGGTCGAGACGACCCGCGGAACCCGGGAGAACGGGTCGTTCAGCGCGGGATCGATCTCGATCCCGAGGCCCTCGAGTCCGGCCAGGGCGCCGGCCCGCACGATCGGCGAGTTCTCGCCGACCCCGGCCGTGAACACGATCACGTCGAGGCCGCCGAGCTGCGCGAGGTAGTTGCCGACGTAGCCGCGGATGCGGTGGTAGTAGACGTCCAGGGCCGCCTGCGCGACCTCGTCGCCGGCGACCGCGGCATCCTCGACGTCACGCATGTCGCCGTTGCCGGTCAAGCCGAGCATGCCGCTCTTCTTGTTGAGCAGCTCGTCGAGCTCCTCGATGCCCAGCCCGGCCTTGCGGTGCAGGTGGAACAGCACGGCAGGGTCGATATCGCCCGAGCGGGTGCCCATGACGAGTCCCTGCAGCGGGGTCAGGCCCATCGACGTGTCGATCGAGCGGCCGCCGTCGACCGCGCAGGCCGACGCCCCGTTGCCGAGGTGCAGCACGATCGTCTTCAGCTCGGCCAGCGGGCGACCGAGGAACTCGGCCACCGCTTCGGACACGTACTTGTGCGAGCTGCCGTGGGCACCGTAGCGACGGATGCTGTACTCGGCCGCGAGCGCGGTGGGGATGGCGTACGTGTACGCGGGCGGCGCCATCGTCTGGTGGAACGAGGTGTCGAAGACCGCCACGTGCGGCACATCCGGGAACTGGCCGCGAGCGGCGTTGATGCCCTGCACGTGCGCCGGGTTGTGCAACGGCGCGAGGTCGGAGAGATCGCTGATCTGAGCCAGCACCTCGTCGTCGATCACGGTCGGGCCCTGGAAGATGCTGCCGCCCTGAACGACCCGGTGCCCGACGGCGACGACGTTCGCCTCGTCGAGCGCAGGTCCGTGCTGGGCGAACGCCTCGATCATCACGGCGAAACCGGCGGTGTGGTCGGGAATCGGCAGGGTCTGATCGACCCGGCCTTCCGTCGACCCGGTCGCGGTGTGCCGCGCATGGCCCACGCCGTCGCCGATGCGCTCGACCAGCCCGGTGGCCAGCTCGGTCTCGGTGTCCATGTCGATCAGCTGGTACTTGAACGACGACGAACCGGAGTTGATGACCAGGACGGCGGTCATGCGGACACCGCCGCGGCGGCAGCTACCGGGGCGACGGACGCGGAAAGCGTCGTGGCCTGGATCGCGGTGATGGCTACGGTGTTGACGATGTCCTGCACTAGTGCTCCTCGAGAAAGGTCATTGATGGGTTTGCGCAGGCCCTGCAGGACGGGGCCGATGGCCACCGCTCCGGCGCTCCGCTGCACGGCCTTGTACGTGTTGTTGCCGGTATTCAGGTCGGGGAAGATGAAGACGGTGGCGCGGCCGGCGACGGCCGAACCAGGCATCTTCGTGGCGGCGACGGCGGCATCCGCTGCCGCGTCGTACTGGATGGGACCTTCGATCATCAGGTCGGGGCGCCGCTCCCGCACGATCGCGGTGGCGGCCCGCACCTTGTCCACGTCCGCACCCTGGCCGGACTCGCCGGTCGAGTAGCTCAGCATGGCGATGCGCGGCTCGATGCCGAACTCCACGGCCGTCTCCGACGCCGAGATGGCGATGTCAGCGAGCTGCTCCGCGGTGGGGTCGGGGTTCACCGCGCAGTCGCCGTAGACGAGCACCCTGTCGGCGAGCGCCATCAGGAACACGCTGGACACGACCGAGACTCCCGGGCGGGTCTTGATGATCTGCAGGCTCGGGCTAATGGTGTGCGCGGTGGTGTGGGTCGCCCCGGAGACCATGCCGTCGGCCAGGCCGAGCTGCACCATCATCGTGCCGAAGTACGACACGTCGGTGACGAGCTCCATGGCCTGCTCGACCGTGACGCCCTTGTGGGCGCGCAGCTTCGCGTAGGCCTCGGCGAACTTCTGCCGCAGCACGTCGTCGAACGGGCTCACGACCTGCGCCTTGGAGATGTCCAGGCCCAGCCCGATCGCGCGCGAGCGCACCTCGAACTCCTCGCCGAGGATCGTGATGTCGGCGACGTCGCGGGCCAGCAGGGTCGCGGCGGCGCGCAGCACGCGGTCGTCGTCGCCCTCGGGCAGCACGATGCGCTTGCGGTCGGTGCGTGCCCGCTCGAGCAGCATGTACTCGAACATCAGCGGCGTCACCACGTCGGCGCGGCTCACCCTGAGCCGGTCGAGCAGCACGGATGCGTCCACGTGGCCTTCGAAGAGGGCCAACGCCGTGTCGCGCTTCCGCTGCGAGTCCGCGGCCATCCGTCCCGGCGTGTGCGTGATGCGCAGGGCCGCGTCGTAGGAGTTGAGCTGCGTGCTGATGATCGGCACCGAGGCGTCGAGCCCCTCGACGAGCCGCCCGATCTCCTCGGGCAGGTCGAACCCGCCGACCAGCACGATGCCGGCGATCGACGGGAATGTCGCGGACGAGTTCGCCATCAGCACGGCCAGCAGCACCTGCGGGCGGTCGCTGGGAACGACGACCACGGCACCCTCGAACAGGCGCGGCAGCACGTTGACCATGGACATGGCCGCCACGACCACGCCGAGCGCCTCCCGCGACAGCAGGGCGGGGTCACCCTTGATGAGCGTGCCGTTGGTGGCCTTGAGGATGCTCTTCATGCTCGGCGCCACGAGGTACGAGTCCTCGGGCAGCGCCCAGACCGGCACCGTGTCCAGCCCGATGCCGGGCTTCAGGTTGGCGTCGACGACGCTCCGCACGGCGTCGATGAGCTCGTCGAGCTGATTCGGGTCGGCCCGGTTGACGATCACGCCGAGCAGTGAGACGTGCTCGTCGCGGAGTTCCGCCACGGTGACGTCGGTCAGCTGACGGATGTCTTCGGCCGTGCGCGGGTCGCTCTGGCCGAGCTGCCGGTCGCCCTGGTTGAGCGTGTCGCGCTGGCCGGGACCAACCCGCCCGCCGAGGACCAGCAGCACCGGCACCCCCAGGTTCGCGGCGATGCGCAGGTTGAAGGCGAGCTCGGTGGGACTGCCGACATCCGTGTAATCGGAGCCGACCACGACCACCGCGTCGCACTGGGCCTCGACGGCCTTGTAGCGCTGCACGATGCGGCCGAGGGCCGCCTCGGAGTCGAGGTGCACATCTTCGTAGGTGACGCCGACGCACTCGTCGTAGGTCAGCGGGGGCTGCACGGTGAGCGCGGACGCACTCGACAGGTGCGAGAGCAGCAGCTCGAGCACGTAGTCGGGGTGGTGCACCGACCGGGCGACGGGCCGGAACACGCCGACGCGCTGCACCGAACGGAGCAGGGTGTCGAGCACGCCCAGGGCGATGGTGGACTTGCCGGAATTTCCCTCGGCGGAGGTGATGTAAATGCTGTCAGCCACGGTTATACGTTGTCTCCACCGGTGGAGACACCGGCATTGTCGGGGGTCATGCCGACGCCATCGGCGTCCCAGACCCATTCGGTGACGGCGGGGATGTCTTCCCCGTGGTCGCGGGTGTAAGTGCCGGCCCGGAGGCGGGCATCCTGCATCTCCTGGCGGAGCAGGGCGGCGCGGGCGCCGAGGCCTGGAACCCGGTCGATGACGTCCATCACCAGGTGGTACCGGTCGAGGTCGTTGAGCATGACCATGTCGAACGGGGTGGTGGTGGTGCCGTTCTCCTTGTAGCCGCGGGCGTGCAGATTGCCGTGCCCGTTGCGCTTGTAGGTCAGGCGATGGATCAGCCACGGATACCCGTGGTAAGCGAACACGATCGGCTTGTCGGCCGTGAAGATGGCGTCGAACTCGCTGTCGCTGAGGCCGTGCGGGTGGTCCGCCTCGGACTGCAGGCGCATCAGGTCGACGACGTTCACGACCCGCACCGACAGGTCGGGCATCCATTCCCGCAGGATGGCGGCCGCGGCCAGCACCTCGAGGGTGGGCACCTCGCCGGCGGCGGCGAGCACCACGTCGGGCGAGGTGCCGAACGTCTCGGTGCCGGCCCAGTCGAAGATGCCCAGGCCCCGCTTGCAGTGCGCGACGGCCTGGTCCATGGTGAGCCAGTTCGGCGCCGGCTGCTTGCCGGCGACGACCACGTTGACGTAGTCGACGCTGCGCAGGCAGTGGTTGTAGGTGGCGAGCAGCGTGTTGGCGTCGAACGGCAGGTAGACGCGCACGACATCCGCGCTCTTGTTGACGACGTGGTCGATGAAGCCGGGGTCCTGGTGCGAGAACCCGTTGTGGTCCTGGCGCCAGACGTGCGAGCTGAGCAGGTAGTTCAGGCTCGAGATGGA
>DATISQ010000298.1:0-2459 GCA_035581905.1 Cryobacterium sp. | reverse complement strand
ACACGGGCGCCGACCGGGTCTTCTACGCCGGCGACGACACCACCGACGAGGACGCCTTCGCCGTGCTGCAGCCCGGCGACGTCGGCCTCAAGATCGGCGCGGGCGACTCGCTCGCCGGCTATCGCGTACGCGGCCCGGAAGACGTGCCGCTGGTGCTGGGCCTCATCGCCGACCAGCGCGCGGCCGTCGCCGCGGAGCGTGAGGCAGCCGCGGGAGCGGGAGCGTGAGGCCGAGCGACGGGGCGTGAGGCGCCGCTGGAGCCTGAGGCCGAGCGACGGTCCGCGCTCAGCGGACGTTCTAGACTCGATGCATGACTGAGATCGACATGAAGCCGCGCAGCCGCGACGTCACCGACGGAATCGAAGCCACCACCTCGCGTGGGATGCTCCGGGCTGTCGGTATGGGAGACGCCGACTGGGAGAAACCCCAGATCGGCATCGCCAGTTCGTGGAACGAGATCACGCCCTGCAACCTCTCCCTGGACCGCCTCGCCCAGGCCGCCAAGGAAGGCGTGCACGGCGGCGTCGGCTACCCGCTGCAGTTCGGCACGATCTCCGTCTCCGACGGTATCTCGATGGGCCACGAGGGCATGCACTTCTCCCTCGTCTCCCGCGAGGTCATCGCCGACTCGGTCGAGGTCGTCATGCAGGCCGAGCGCCTCGACGGCTCCGTGCTGCTGGCCGGCTGCGACAAGTCCCTTCCCGGCATGCTGATGGCCGCGGCCCGCCTCGACCTGGCCAGCGTCTTCCTTTACGCCGGGTCGATCGCCCCCGGCTGGGTCAAGCTCTCCGACGGCACCGAAAAAGACATCACCATCATCGACTCCTTCGAGGCGGTCGGCGCGGTCAAGGCCGGGCGGATGTCCGTGGCCGACGCCAAGCGCATCGAGTGTGCCTTCGCCCCCGGCGAGGGTGCCTGCGGCGGCATGTACACCGCCAACACCATGGCCAGCGTGGCCGAGGCCCTCGGCATGAGCCTGCCCGGCTCCGCCTCCCCGGCCTCCGCCGACCGCCGCCGGGACTACTACGCGCACCGCTCCGGCGAGGCCGTCGTCAACCTGCTGCGCCTCGGGATCACGGCCCGGGACATCCTGACCCGCAAGGCCTTCGAGAACGCGATCGCCGTGGCGATGGCCTTCGGCGGCTCCACCAACGTGGTGCTGCACCTGCTGGCCATCGCGAACGAGGCCGAGGTCGAACTCACTCTCGACGACTTCAACCGCATTGGCGACAAGGTGCCGCACATCGGCGACCTCAAGCCGTTCGGCAAGTACGTCATGAACGACGTCGACCGTCACGGCGGCGTGCCGGCCGTGATGCGGGCCCTGCTCGAGGCCGGCCTCATCCACGGCGACGCGCTCACCGTGACCGGCAGGACCGTCGCCGAGAACCTCGCCGAGATCGACCCGCCCGAACTGGACGGCACGGTGCTGCGCACCCTCGACAACCCCATTCACGCCAACGGCGGAATCACCATCCTCAAGGGCTCGATCGCTCCCGAGGGTGCCGTCGTCAAGACCGCCGGCTTCGACTCCGACATCTTCGAGGGCCCGGCGCGCGTGTTCGAACGCGAGCGCGCCGCCATGGACGCGCTCACCGCGGGGGAGATCCAGAAGGGCGACGTCGTCGTCATCCGCTACGAGGGACCCAAGGGCGGCCCCGGAATGCGGGAGATGCTCTCGATCACCGCGGCCATCAAGGGCGCCGGGCTCGGCGCCGATGTACTACTCTTAACAGACGGTCGATTCTCAGGCGGCACAACCGGACTGTGCATCGGCCATATAGCACCCGAAGCGGTGGACGCAGGTCCTATCGCCTTCGTGCGCGATGGTGATCTGATACGGGTCGATATCGCAGCTCGCACGCTCGACCTACTGGTCGACCCTGATGAGCTGGCCGCCCGGAGTGTTGGCTGGGCACCTCTGCCTCCGCGCTACACCCGGGGTGTTCTCGCAACGTACTCGAGGCTCGTCCAGTCTGCGGCCGTCGGCGCCGTCACGGGCTAGCACTCACCATTTGTCATCGAACTAGGGAACTGATCACATGACCGCGGAAACCCCCGTGCCATCGCCATCACCCTCGCCTGCCGCGTCCGTCGCGGCACCGGAACCGGGTACGCCGGAAATCCTCACGGGTTCCGGTGCGATCATCCGCTCGCTGGAGTTGCTGGGTGTCACCGACGTCTTCGGCCTGCCGGGCGGCGCCGTCATCCCGCTCTACGACGAGCTGATGAATCAGACCGCCATCCGGCACATCCTGGTGCGGCACGAGCAGGGCGCCGGCCACGCCGCGGAAGGCTACGCCTCGGCGAGCAACCGTGTCGGGGTGGCCATCGCCACCTCCGGTCCCGGTGCCACCAACCTGGTCACCGCCATCGCCGACGCCTACATGGACTCGGTGCCGATCCTCTGCATCACCGGCCAGGTCTTCTCCACCCTGATGGGCACGGACGCCTTCCAG
>DATISQ010000297.1:0-30673 GCA_035581905.1 Cryobacterium sp. | reverse complement strand
CAACCTGCTCGGCCGTGATTTCAGACATGTTGCTCCGTACGATCGTCGGGGGTGGATCCCCCAATTCTATTCGGAGCCGTCGGTGACAAGATCCGCGTTGCCGGTTCCGATCAGCGCCATGTTGTGCAGGGACTCGCTGCCCGAGTCGAAGTAGGCGTTGTGGCCGACCGATCCGGTCAGCCAGGAGCCGGTCACCCGGTCGCGCCCGCCGGACACGCCGAGGGCGTTCGCACCGTACGACTCCGCACCGGGATCGCTGCCGAAGAACGCGCTGTTCACGGTCGGGTCCCAGTCGGCGCTGCCCACGTAGACGTTGCCCGGCGCCACATTCAGGCTGTCCACGGACTGCACCTGGCTGCCCGGGGAGCCCACCAGCACCAGGGCGTCCACCCCGAACGTGCCGCGGGCCAGGGCCGTGAGCGCCACGGTCGATCCGTACGAGTGCGCGAGCACGGAGACGTGGGGCTGACGCGTGCCGCGGTCGGCCGCGATGCCCAGTGCCGACTGCTCCAGGAAGTCGGCGCCGGCCTCCGCCAGGCCCGTCCCGCCCACGTTGAACAGGTGGGGGGTCTCGTAGCCGATCCAGGCGATCGTGGCGACGCTGGCGACTCCGCCGCCGCTGTCGCCGCTCTCACCGATCTCGCCCGGCCGGGATTGCCCGGCACCCGACTGTCGCAGCACCGCGATCTGCTCCGCGTACACGGCGCCGGCCGTGTCGGTCCAGTTCACGATCTGCTGCTCGACCGCGTAGTTCATGCCGGGCACCAGATAGGTGACGAAATCGGCGGTGTCCGGGTTGCCGAGGGCGATCGCGGCACGCCCGCCGCCCGTCGGGTCGAGCAGGATCAGGGAACGGCGGGGTGCGCCGTCGGGGGTGCGCAGAGCCGACTTGATCTGGGTCAGGACGGCGAGTTCCCGGGTGAGCACGGCACGCTCGTTTCCGTCGGTCGCGTCGGCCAGCCTCTGCGTGACGTCGGCCAGGCTCTGCGTGAGGTAACGGGCGTTGGCGCGGCCCCGCTCCCGGAAGGGGACGCCCTCCAGGTTGCCGACGAGCCTGGGCGCTGCCGCCAGCAGCGACGACCGCTCGGCGGCGCCGAGGTCCGTCCAGAGGCCGGCCACGGCGGAGGCTGCGGGCGGGGCCGTCAGCAGAGCGTCGACCTGGCCGGGGGCCTGTTGAACGAATGCGGTCATATCGGCGACCGAGAGGGTGGACAGGCCGTCCAACAGTTTGGCGCCGGTCATCCCCCGCACGGATTCGACCGTGGCGACCGTGCCGGACCGTGGGACGGATGCGATCGGCTGCGCGGACACCCTCGGGTCGCCGGCGACGGGCACCCCGACCGAGGTCCCGTTTCGTGCCGACAGATTCAGCCACAGCGGTTCGGCCGCAGCGGGTTCGGCGCCCCGGTTCGGCACCGGCTGACTCTGGACCGTGTTGCTGAGAGCGTGCGCCCCGAAGGTCTCGCTGACTCCATTGAGAGCCAGAGAGAGAGTTAGAGCAGCCGCTTCCAACAGCAAACCGGGTACGTCCCCTCACGAACACCGAGCAGCAAATCAACCGTGCCTTCTTCAAGACAAGCATCGCCTCTCCAGAGTACTGAAACGGAGGGTCTGTCCGTGCCCCCATAGTGGGTCGGGGAGGCCCCCGATCGAGGGTCAATTTCCGATAAATCTGATACTTGCGCAATCCTCTATAGGCGTGATCCAATATAAATATGTCACTCAAAACCGCTCTCCTCGGGATCCTGGACCTCGCACCGATGACGGGCTACGACCTCAAGAAGACCATCGAGGCATCCGTCGCCCACTTCTGGTCGGCCGACCAATCCCAGATCTACCGCACGCTGGCGACACTGGTCGCCGACGGCTTCGCCGAGGTTGAGGTGATTCCGCAGGACGGACGCCCCGACCGGCGCGAGCACCACATCACCCCGGCCGGCCGTGCGGCTCTGAACGACTGGCTGCGCTCGCCGCTGGAACCCGAGACACCCCACGACGCCTTCCTGATGCGATTGTTCTTCGTCGGAGCGCTGGGGGTGCCGGCCGCCCGGGCGCTGCTGCGGGCCCGGCGCAGCCAGGCCACCGCGATGCTGGCCGGGCTGCGTTCCGTCGCCGAGCAGGAGCAGGCCGGCCGGGAGCTCGCCGACCGCGCCCCGGACGATCCTGCCCAGGCCGACCTCGGACGCAGGCTGCGCCTGGCGACGCTGCGGAACGGCATCCTGCATGCCGAAGCGGAACTCGCCTGGCTGAACGAAACGAAGGAGGCCCTCGGATGAGCGGTGACCGCTACCCCCTGGAACACGGCGGGGAGGCGACGGGGACCGACACGATCGTGTTCCTGCACGGCGGCAATGTCGCCGCCTGGTCCTGGCAGCCGCAGGTGGAGGGGATGCCCGGCCGGCACCTGCTCACCCCCGACCTGCCCGGTTTCGGCGAGCGGGCCGGGGAGGACTGGGTCTCGCTCGGGCAGACCGCCGACGATGTGGCCGGCATCATCGCCGCGCACGCGCGCGGCGGGCAGGCACACCTGGTGGGGCTGTCCCTGGGCGGCCTGGTGGCCACCCACGTCATGGCCCGGCACCCGGGGCTGCTGCGCTCGTGCCTGGTGTCCGGTGTGCCACTCGGCGGCATGCACGGCCCCGCTCGATTCCTGAACAGGCTCCAACTGCCGTTCTGGGACCGGCCCTGGTATTGGCGGGCCCAGGCGAGAGCCTTCGGCCTACCCGCCGACGCGGTCGACCTGTTCGTGGAGCATGGACTGAGCCTCCGCGCCGACAACGCCGGGCGGGTGTTCGCCGAGGTGTACCGCGGCGGCGTCCCGGAGGGGCTCCGGAACTACCACGGCCCCCTGCTGGCGGTGGCCGGCGAAAAAGAGTCCCACCTCGTCCGGGACAGCTTCCCCCTGCTGCAGTCCCGAGTGCCTCAGACGCGCACCTGGATCGCCCCCGGCATGCACCATGTCTGGAGCATTGAGAACGTGGACCTGTTCACCCGGATGGTTCTCGGCTGGGTCGACGCGTCGGAGGTACCGGCCACCGACCCCGGCTGAGGTCAGGCCGGGTCGGTGTCGGTAGTGGTAGCGGCAGCCGGTGTGCCGGCGGTGTCGACGTCGTCGACGGTGTCGACGTCGGCATCGTGCCCGGTGCCGGCGGTCGTGTCGGCCAGCGCCGCCGGCCCCTCGGTGACGAGCCGGTGGAACGCGGCGGCGTCCAGGATGCGGAGGCCGAGGGCCTCCGCCTTGGCCAGCTTCGACCCGGCGCCCGGACCGGCGGCGACGAAGTCGGTGTTCTTCGACACGCTCGAGGCGGACTTGCCTCCGGCGGAGATGATCGCCTCCTGCGCCTCTTCCCGGGTGTAGCCCTCGATCGACCCGGTGGCCACGACCGTGAGTCCGGCCAGCACTCCCCCGGCCGCCGCGGCGGCTCCCGGACCGGGATGCCCCGGGGTCGTGAACTGAACGCCGGCTCGCATCCACTGCTCCACGATGTCCTGGTGCCAGTCCACCTCGAACCAGGCGAGGATGGCGTCGGCGATGATGCCGCCCACCCCGTCGACCTGTGCGAGTTCCTCGCGGGACGCCGCCCTGATCAGGTCGAGCGAGCCGAAGTGACCGGCCAGGGCGCGCGCCGCCACCGGTCCGACGTGACGGATGTTGAGGGCCACCAGGAGCCGCCACAGCGGCTTGGTCTTCGCCAGCTCGATCTCGCGCAGGAGCTTGACCGCGCTGGACGACGGCCGCGGGCCTTCGATGCCCTGCTTCTTCTCGGCGGCCGTGAGGTTGCGCCGGAACGGCGTGCGCAGCCGCACGGAGCCATCGTCCTCTTCTTTGGCGAGTCCGGTCTCGGCGTCCCGCACGATGACCTCGATCGGCAGCAGGTCGTCGAGGGTGAGGTCGAACAGGCCGGCCTCGGTGGCCAGAGGAGGCTCCGCCGGGCGGGTGGGCTGGGTGAGAGCGGAGGCGGCCACCTCGCCGAGCACCTCGATGTCGAGGGCGCCGCGGGAGCCGATGTGCTCGACCCGGCCGCGCACCTGGGCCGGGCAGCTGCGCGCGTTCGGACAGCGGAGGTCGATGTCGCCCTCTTTGGCCGGGGCGAGCAGCGTGCCGCACTCCGGGCAGTTCGCGGGCATGACGAAGGCGCGTTCGGTGCCGTCCCGCAACTCGAGCACCGGGCCGAGCACCTCGGGGATGACGTCGCCGGCCTTGCGCAACACGACGGTATCGCCGATCAGGATGCCCTTGGCCTTGACCACGTCCTGGTTGTGCAGGGTGGCCTGGCGCACCTCGGAGCCGGCGACGCGCACCTTCTCCATCACGGCGAACGGGGTGGCCCGGCCGGTTCGGCCCACACTGACGACGATGTCGAGCAGCTTGGTGTTGACCTGCTCCGGCGGGTACTTGTAGGCGATCGCCCAACGTGGCGCGCGGCTGGTGGCGCCGAGCTCGGCGTGCAGGGCCAGCTCGTCGATCTTGATCACGATGCCGTCGATCTCGTGGTCGACGCTCCCCCGGTGCTCGCCGTAGTAGTCGATGAAGTCGGCCGCTCGCGCCGCGGAGGGCTCCACCCGGTAGTAGCCGCTGGTGGGCAGGCCCCAGCCCTGCAACAGGTCGTAGATGCCGGACTGGGATCCGACCGGCGGGCTGGCCCACGCCCCGATGCCGTGAACCAGCATCCGGAGCCGGCCGAGCCTGGCGCGCATCAGGCGGAGCGGTTCCGGGGCCTTGCCCTCGGCCTTCTGGCGCAGGGAACCGGCCGCCGCGTTGCGGGGGTTCGCGAAGACGCGTTCACCGGCGGCGACCTGCGCGGCGTTGAGCTCCAGGAAGGCGGCGACCGGGAAGAACACCTCGCCGCGCACCTCCATCAGGGCGGGGTGTCCGGTGCCCTGCAGCTGCCTGGGGATTCCGGGCACCCAGGCGACGTTCTCGCTGACGTCCTCGCCGACCACCCCGTCGCCGCGGGTGGCGGCGCTGACCAGCACCCCGTGCTCGTAGCGCAGGTTGACCGCGAGCCCGTCGATCTTGAGTTCGCAGAGGTAGTGCACGGGCCGCCCGGCGTCGCGTTCGACCTTCGCGGCCCAGAGGGCGAACTCATCGATCGAGAACACGTTGTCGAGGCTGAGCATGCGTTCGGCGTGCTGCACCGGATCGAACAGGCTGGTCTCGGCGCGACCGCCCACGGTCTGGGTGGGGCTGTCCTGGCTGGCCAGCTCGGGGAACTCGCGCTCGAGCTCGGCGAGCCGGCGCACCAGCTCGTCGTACTCCGCGTCGGAGATGACGACCTCGTTGCGGTCGTAGTAGGCGTCGCGGGCCTCCAGGATGCGCTGGGTCAGGTCGGAGACCTCGGCCGCGGCGATGTGCAGGGCCGCGTCCGCCGCGGGAGCGGGCTCGGGGCTACGCATCGACGGCGGCGGCACTGTCAACCACACTGACCGGGGCGCTCTCGACGGGGCTGGCGACGGCACTGGCGACGGCACTGACCGTGCGGTCGATGGTGCACTGGCCGAGCACACGGGTGCCGAGGTAGACGACCGCGGTCTGGCCGGGCGCGACGCCGGTGAGCGGCTCGGCCGGGATGATGACCAGTTCGGTGGTGGCTCCGGTGCCGTGGCTCGCGCTGGTCTCGGCGGACGATCCGGCCGCGATCGAGACCACCCGGGCCACGGCGGGAACCGGGTCGGCGTGCGCGCGGATCTGCACGTCGCAGTCGAAGGCGATCTCCGGGTGCGCGGGGGCGACGCCGCACCAGGTGAACGTCGTGCCGGCGATCTCCTTGATCGCCAGCGCCTCTTTCGGCCCCACGACGACGGTATTGGAGATCGGACGCACCTCGAGCACGAACCGCGGCTTGCCGTCGGCGGCGGGGGTGCCGATCTGCAGCCCCTTGCGCTGTCCGACGGTGAAGGCGGCCGCACCCTCGTGCCGGCCGAGGGTGTTGCCGTCCCGGTCCAGGATGTCGCCGGTCGCCGGCGGGACGCGCTCGGCCAGCCAGCCCCGGGTGTCGCCGTCGGGGATGAAGCAGATGTCGTAGGAGTCGGGTTTGTTCGCCACCGAGAAACCGCGCTCGGCCGCTTCGGCGCGCACCTCGGCCTTGGACGGCGTCGCGCCGAGCGGGAACATCGAGTGCGCCAGCTGGTCCTGGGTGAGCACGCCGAGCACATAGGACTGGTCCTTCGCCCAGGCGCTGGCGCGGTGCAGTTCACGGTTGCCGTCGGCATCCGTCACGATCGTGGCGTAATGACCGGTGGCGACGGCGTCGAAGCCGAGGTCGAGGGCCTTTTCGAGCAGGGCGGCGAACTTGATCCGTTCGTTGCAGCGCATGCAGGGGTTCGGGGTGCGGCCGGCGGCGTACTCGGCGATGAAGTCGTCGACCACGTCGAGCTTGAAGCGTTCGGAGAAGTCCCAGACGTAGTACGGGATGCCGATGATATTGGCGGCCCGCTGGGCATCCATCGAATCTTCGACGGTGCAGCAGCCGCGGCTGCCGGTGCGCAGGGTGCCGGGCATCCGGCTGAGGGCCAGGTGCACCCCGACCACCTCGTGTCCCGCCTCGACCATGCGGGCTGCGGCGACGGCCGAGTCCACCCCACCGCTCATTGCTGCCAAAACCTTCACCTGTCGAGTGTAATCGGGTGAGGCTGAATGGCCAACGCGGGCATCGGGCCTTCCCGCGGTGCGCACGCAACGGCATCCGTGAGAGTCGCCTTTCCGGTCGAGAGTGCCCGCTATACCGGTCACTCTCGACCGGAACGGCCACCCTCGCACGGCAGGTGGGTCAGGGTCAGGGTCAGGGAATGTCGGTCAGGGTGCGCTCGATTGAGGCGAGGCGGATGTCCAGCTGGTCAAGTCGGTCGAGCACGGCCTGGTTGCTCGCGGTGCTCTGCCCGACGAGGACGCGGAGGTCCGCCGCGCCGGCGAACTCCGCCTGCTTCTCGCGCGACCGCAGCGAGGCCGCCACGATGCTCGATGTGACTCCGGCGATGATGCCGACAATGGCGATCCAGGCGAACCAGGGTAAGAATTCCATCAGTGTGTACTTTCTGTGTCGGCTATGACCGCCGCAACGATGCTCGCGACGTTGGTGGTGACCTCGAACGGCACGACCTCGAAGAATTTCAGGGCCTTGCCGTCGTCGGAAAGCTCG
This sequence comes from Cryobacterium sp., assembly GCA_035581905.1. Lineage (GTDB taxonomy): Bacteria > Actinomycetota > Actinomycetes > Actinomycetales > Microbacteriaceae > Cryobacterium. The sequence continues at coordinate 23,534 of DATISQ010000297.1, read as the reverse complement.
AGGTGCCCGGTCACGTACCCGGCCGATTCGAGTCGTTGCAGGTGCATGTAGAGCAAGGCCCGGGACATCCCGAGCCGCCGGGCGAGTTCGCTCACGTGGAGGGACTCCTCCGCCAGCAGGGCGATGATGCGGAACCGATGCGGGTTGGCGAGGGCGGACAGCCGGGCGATCTCGTCGTCGAGCGTCATCGCGGCCACGCTCCCTTCGACATCCGTTCATCTACCTGCAAGAAATAACTTACACGTGAAGCGATGTGATGTCCAGTGCGGCCTGGTCTGCCGCGCGGCAGCTGCGCCGCTGCGCGCATGGCGTGCCTGGCGCGCAGCGGCGCAGCACCCGCGCAACAGGAGGCGGGCGGCGGGCGGCGGGCGGCGCGCGGCGACGGATGCCGCGGCGGGTTCAGCGCCCCGGCACCCGATCGGCCAGGCCGGCCTTGGCTGCCCGGGCGTGGGCGGCCGGGAGCGCGGCGAGCAGGGCGTCGACGTCGGCCACGGTGTTGGTGCGGCCGAGCGTGATCCGCAGGGCCCCGCGGGCCTCCGCCTCGCTGCGACCCATGGCGCGCAGCACGTGCGAGGGCTCAGGCACGCCCGCCTGGCAGGCGGAGCCCGTGGACACCGAGATGCCGGCCACGTCGAGCAGGAAGAGGAGCGAGTCGCCCTCGCAGCCCGGGAAACTGAAATGCGCCGTCCCCGGCAGATGGTGCAGCGGGTCGGGGTCTCCGTTCACCACGACGGAAGGCACGGCCGCGCGAACGCCGGCGACGAGCCGCTCGCGCAGCGCGGAAACCCGCGCGTTCTCCACCGGAAGGTCGTGCAGGGCGTTCGCCGCGACCGCGAACGCCACGGCCGCCGCGACGTCCTGGGTGCCGCTGCGCACCTGGCGCTGCTGCCCGCCGCCGTGCAGCAGCGGCTCGATCGTGGCCCGGCGCGAGAGCGCGAGCGCCCCGATCCCCACCGGGCCGCCGATCTTGTGCGCCGAGACGCTCAACGCGGCCACGCCGGCCCGGCTGAGGGCGTGGAAGTCGATCGGAACGTGCCCGTATGCCGCCACCGCGTCCACGTGCACCGGGATGCCGTGCGCCCAGGCGAGCGCGGCCACCTCGGCGACCGGCTGAAGCGTGCCGACCTCGTTGTTGGCGCTGAGACAGGTGACCAGGGCGATGTCGTCGGGGTTCGCGGCGATGGACGCCGCCACCGCGGCCAGGTCGATCCGGCCGACAGCGTCCAACGGCAGCCACTCGACCACGGCGCCCTCGTGGCGTTCGAGCCACTCGACGGTGTCCATGGTGGCGTGGTGCTCCCCGCCGGGAACGAGGATGCGGGTGCGCGGCTGCCTGGCCCAGAACAGACCCTTGATGCCGAGGTTGATCGCCTCGGTGCCGCCGCCGGTGAAGACCACCTCGATCGGGTCACAACCGAGGCTGGCGGCGACCTGCTCGCGGGCCTCCTCGAGCATCCGTTTCGCGTTCTGTCCCTGGCTGTGCACGGATGCGGGATTGCCCACCACACCGAGCGCCCGAACGTAGGCGTCAATGGCGTCGGGCAACATGGGGGTGGTCGCCGCATGGTCCAGATAGATCGCCATCTCGCTCCTTCCGCGCACACTCGACTCTCGAGGGGGTTCCCCGGCGGGTCTCTTCGTGGTAAAACTCTGCTTCTGTACTCATTACTCTAGAACGCATGACCCCGCCTGATCCCCTGCACAACCTCGGCGTGCGAGTCACCTCCCACGGCGGCGAACTCCGCGTGTGGTCGGAGACCGCCGACGCCATCGACCTGTGCATCTTCGACGCCACCGACCACAACTGGATCATCAAGACCGTACCCATGGTCAAGGATGAGCACGGCGTCTGGACCGGTCAGTCCCGCCTCCTCTCCCCCGGACGCCGCTACGGCATCCGGGTCTCCGGTCCCACCGCACCCCGCAATTCCTTCCACCCCGAGAAAACGCTGATCGAACCTTATTCCCGGGGACTCGTGCGGGTCGGCCCCGACCAGTGGCAGTCCTCCGTCGTCGACGACGACTTCGACTGGGCCGGCTCGGTCAAACCGAGGGTCGCCCTGGACCACACCGTGGTCTATGAGGCCCATGTTCGCGGCCTGACCAACCTCAGCCCCTCGGTCCCGGCGAACCTCCGCGGCACTTACGCCGGCCTCGCCCACGAGTCGACCATCGACTATCTGAAGAACCTCGGCGTGACCAGCGTCGAACTGCTCCCGGTGCAGGCTTTCGTGTCCGAACAGCGTCTGATCAAGCAGGGCCTGAGCAATTATTGGGGTTACAACACCTTCAACTTCTTCTCGCCGCACGCCGACTACGCCACCCAGAAGTCCCAGGCCGCCGGGCCCGAGGCTGTGCTCCGGGAGTTCAAGGGCATGGTCAAGCTCCTGCACGAGGCCGGCCTCGAGGTCATCCTCGACGTGGTCTACAACCACACCGCCGAGGAGGGCCCGAACGGCCCGGTCAGCAGTCTGCGCGGCATCGACAACGCCGCCTACTACCGGCAGGACAGTACCGGCAGCTACATCGACGTCACGGGCTGCGGCAACACGCTGAACGTGTCCCACGACGTTCCCCGCCGCCTGGTGCTCGACTCATTGCGCTACTGGGCGAACGAGGTGCAGATCGACGGCTTCCGCTTCGACCTCGCGGCCACCCTCGCCCGCGACGAGAACGTCGAGTTCCAGCAGAGCAGCCCGCTGCTGGACGAGATCGCCGCCGACCCGGAACTGTCCAGGGTGAAGCTCATCGCCGAGCCCTGGGACATCGGGATGGGCGGCTGGCAGACTGGCAACTTCCCCTCCGGGTGGACCGAGTGGAACGACCGCTACCGTGACCGCATGCGCTCGTTCTGGCTGACCGACCTCGCGGCGGCCCGCGACGGGCACGCCGGCAGCGGGATCGGGCGCTTCGCGACCCGCCTCGCCGGTTCCGCGAACACCTTCTCCCGGGAACGCGGGCCCCTCGCCTCGCTCAACTTCATCACGGCCCACGACGGTTTCACCATGGCCGACCTCACCTCGTACAACGTCAAGCACAACGTCGGCAACGGAGAGTCGAACCGGGACGGCACCGATTCCAACAATTCGTTCAACCACGGCGCGGAGGGCCCGACCCGTGACCGGGACATCCTGACCACCCGGCGCAAGGCCATGCGCAACCTGCTCGCGACCCTGCTGCTGTCGGCCGGCGTGCCGATGATCACCGCGGGCGACGAATTCGGTCGCAGCCAGCGCGGCAACAACAACGCCTACTGCCACGACAGCGAGCTCACCTGGCTGAACTGGGACCTCGACGACTGGCAGGAGGACCTGCATCGGGTGACCCGGCGCCTGCTCCAGCTGCGCCGCGAGAACCCGGCGCTGCGCCCGGTGCGGTTCGGACGCCCCGGCGAAACGACCCTCAGCGCCAGCGAAATGGACTGGTACAACGTGGAGGGCCGGTCCATGTCCGAGGACGACTGGCACTCCTCCAAGGAGCGCACCCTGCAGTATCTGGCGGCGAGCACCCCGGAGCACGAGGAGTTCAACCGCATCCTGCTGATCGTGCAGGGTCGCGAGGAGGAGGTGACGGTGACGCTGCCCAGGCACAAGGGCGTCACGTCCTACTCGCTGCTCTGGGATTCCAGCCATGACGACCTGAGCGACGCGGTCATCGCGCACGCCCCCGGGGACCAGTTCCTCGTGCCGGGCGCCTCGATGCAGCTGCTCCGGGCGCACTGAGCGGGCCTCTGACCGTGGCGAAACGGGTGGAGGGAAGCGTCGGGACTCCGGCGACGGTGGCGCTCGTGCGCGCCGGGATCCCCTTCACCCCGCACGCCTACACGCATGAGGCCTCGTCGACGAGTTTCGGCCTGGAAGCGGCGGAAAAGCTCGACGTCGACGCCGGTCGGGTGTTCAAGACCCTGCTGACGGATGTCGACGGCCGGCTGGTCGTCGGCGTTGTGCCGGTCACCGGACAGCTCGACCTCAAGGCCCTGGCCGTCGCCGTGGGTGCGAAGAAGGCCGTGATGGCCGACCCGTCGCTCGCCGAACGCAAGACCGGCTACGTGGTGGGCGGCATCAGCCCGATCGGGCAGAAGAGCAGGCTGACGACCGTGATCGACGAGAGTGCGCTGGCATTCGACACCGTCTTCGTCTCCGGCGGGCGCCGCGGCTTCGACATCGAGCTGACGCCGGCCGATCTGGCCCGTGCCGCATCCGCTGTCTTCGCGGTGATCGCCCGCGCCTGACCGAACGAAAAGCACCTCCGTCGGAACGGAGGTGCTTTTCGTCGTGCGAGAGGATCTCTAGCCGGCCACGGCGATCAGGCCCATTTCGGCGGGGCTGACCAGGAGCTCGTTACGGGGCACGACCCGCACCGTGTAGCCGAATGCGCCGCCACGGTCGAGTTGGATCGTACCGGTGAACAGGGTCGGCGCACCGGCATCCGTCACACCGGTCACGAACGGTTCCGCCGTGAGCGGCATGGTGATGACGTCGGTCAGATCGTCGTTGCCGAGGCTCTTGCCGTAGACCACCTCGACGGTGACATCGTCGGGCTGGAGGCCGTTCAGCTGGATGTGTGCGCGCAGGTGCAGCTCGTCGCCGACCTGCGGCACCGGGGCGACGCCGCCGGATTCGACGTGGTCCACGGTGACCCCTGGCCAGCTCGACACGATCCGGCCCTTCCACGCGGCCAGTTCTCGGGCCGCACGGTAGTTGTTCTCGGCGAGGCGGGTCTCGGCCTGCCCGGCCGGACGGTACAGCTTCTGCACGTACTGGCGCACCATGCGACCGGCGTTCAGCTCGGGTGAGAGCGTCGCCAGGGTGTGCCGGATCGACGACACCCACCGTTCGGGGACACCGTCCGCGTTGCGGTCGTAGAACGGCGGCGCGACCTGGTGCTCGATCAGTTCGTAGAGCGCGTCGGCCTCGATCCGGTCGCGTTCGGCGGCGTCGCCCGCGGCGTCCGCGGACGGGATCGCCCAGCCGTTCTTGCCGTCGTAATACTCCGGCCACCAGCCGTCGAGGATGGACAGGTTGAGGGCGCCGTTGAGGGCGGCCTTCATGCCGGAGGTGCCACAGGCCTCAAGCGGGCGCAACGGGTTGTTGAGCCACACGTCCGTGCCCGGGTACATGAGCTGGGCCATGCCGATGTTGTAGTCGGGCAGGAACGCGATCTTCGTGCGCAGCTCGGGGTCGGCCGCGAACTGCACGATGCGCTGGATGAGGCGCTTGCCCTCTTCATCGGCCGGATGCGACTTGCCCGCGATCACAATCTGGATCGGGTGCTCCGGGTGCAGAAGCAGCGCGCGCAACCGCTCGGGGTCGTGCAGCATCAGCGTCAGGCGCTTGTACGTCGGCACGCGGCGGGCGAACCCGATGGTGAGCACGTCGGGATCGAAGACCTTGCCGATCCAGGACGGCACGATGCCGCCCGGGTTCTGGGCCTGCCACGCCGCCGCGATCCGGCGGCGGGCATCCTCGACGAACTGACGTCGCATCTGCCCGCGCACCTGCCACAGATCCGTGTCGGACACGGCGGGAGACGCCCAGTCGGCCTCGGAGGTGTCGCTGGTGCCCAGGCGGTTCTGCGCCAGGGCGAGCAGGGACGGGTCGGTCCAGGTGGGGGCGTGCACGCCGTTCGTGATCGAGTCGATCGGAACGTCGTCGGCGTCGAATCCCGGCCACAGACCCTTGAACATCACCCGGCTGACCTCGCCGTGCAGCTTGGACACGCCGTTGGCGTGCTGCCCCAGGCGGAGGCCCAACAAGGCCATGTTGAAGACGTCCGGGTTGCCATCCTCGTAGTTCTCCGCGCCGAGGGCGAGGAGGTCGTCGACGGCGACGCCGGGAAGCAGGTCGGTCTCGAAATAGCGCCGAACCAGGCTGCGTTCAAACCGGTCGATGCCGGCGGCGACCGGTGTGTGGGTCGTGAACACCGTTCCGGCCCGGGCCACCTGCAGCGCCTCCGAAAAGCTGAGCCCCTCGCCGATCAGGCTGGAGATCCGCTCGAGGCCGAGGAATCCGGCGTGACCCTCATTGGTGTGGAACACCTCGGGGTCGGCCTGGCCGTTCAGGCTGCTCCACTTCTTGACGGCGCGCGCACCGCCGATGCCGAGCAGGAGCTCCTGCAGCAGGCGGTGTTCGCCCCCGCCGCCGTACAGGCGGTCGGTGACCAGGCGCAGTTCGTCGGTGTTCTCGGGGATGTCGGTGTCGAGCAACAACAGGCGGATGCGACCGACCATCGCCTGCCAGACGCGCGCGTGCAGGGTTCGGTCATCGGGCAGCGCGAGGGAAACCTGCACGGGCGAGCCGTCAGCCCGGCGGAGGACCGACAACGGCAGGCCGTCGGGGTCGAGGAGCGGGTAGCTCTCCAACTGCCAGCCGTCGGGCGAGATGGCCTGGCTGAAGTAGCCGGCGCGGTAGAACAGGCCGACTCCGACCAGCGGCACGCCGAGGTCCGAAGCGCTCTTGAGGTGGTCTCCGGCGAGGATACCGAGGCCTCCCGAGTACTGCGGCAGTGCGGCGGCGATGCCGAACTCCGGGGAGAAATAGGCGATGGATGCCGGCTTGTCACCCTCGAGCCCCTGATACCAGCGGGGCTTCTCGAGGTATTCCCGCAGCTCGTCACGGGTGGCGTTAGCCCACGCCACATAGTCGGTGTCCCGGGCGAGGGATTCGAGGCGGACCGTGTCGACGGCCCCCAGCAGCGCGACCGGGTCGGTACCGACCTCACGCCACATTTCGGGGGCGATGTGCTCGAACAATTGGCGGGTCGGCTCATGCCAGGACCAGCGCAGGTTGCCGGCAAGCTCGTCGAGCGCGGCGAGCGACTCGGGCAGCACGGTTCGGACGGTAAATTTGCGGATCGCTTTCACAAGTTCAGCCTAGAGGCGAGACGTGTCGCACGGGTTAATAGAGGCAGCATTGCACTCCCAATCCGCGCTACGGTCAGTAGGTGGCTAAGACAGTAAAACGCACAGGCGCGACTCCTGAAACCCCCGGCGCGGTTCAGGAGCTCCAGACGACAGGCCCGGCAGATCCCCGGATCGGGCGTATTCCGATCCTCGATCTATCCCCTCAGCTGAACGATGATCTCTGGCCGGCGAAGGCGTTCGTCGGCGAAGCGGTTCCGTTCGCCGCGACCGCGTTCCGGGAGGGACACGACCTCATCGGCGTCATGCTGCTTCTGACCGCTCCGGATGGTACCGAGTCGCGGCATCCGATGTCCCTGAAGTCCCCGGGCACCGACCGCTGGGAGACCCTGGTCACCCTGGGCAGCCAGGGCCGCTGGCGGTATCGTGTGCGCGCCTACGCCGATGACTGGGCCACCTGGCTGCACAACGCCTCGGTGAAGATCCCGGCGGACGTCGACGTGGAACTGATGTTCCTGATCGGCTCGGAACTACTGAAACGCGAAAGCGCCGATCAGACCCGGCCTCTCCCCGAGCGGCGCGCGTTCACCGCGGCCGCGACGACCCTCGTCGACCCCGCCGAATCGGTCGCCGCCCGCTTCGCCGTGCTCAGCAGCCCGCAGCTGGCCGCCGCGGCCGCCGTGCGCCCGATGGCCGGGCTCGAATCGGTCTCGGAATCCCGCACCGTTCTGGTTGAGCGCACCCGAGCCGGCGTCGGCTCCTGGTACGAGTTCTTCCCCCGCTCGGAGGGCGCCGTGAAGCGCGCCGACGGCTCCTGGCAGAGCGGCACGTTCCGCACCGCCGCAGACCGGCTTCCGGCCGTGGCTGCGATGGGTTTCAACGTGCTCTACCTGCCGCCCATCCACCCGATCGGCCTGGCCTACCGCAAGGGGCCCAACAACACGCTGAACGCCGGTCCGAACGACCCGGGCTCGCCCTGGGCGATCGGGTCGTCGGACGGCGGCCATGACGCCATCCACCCGGACCTCGGCGCCGTGGCGGACTTCCAGTTCTTCCTCGCGGCCGCTCGCGAGAACGGCCTCGAGGTTGCCCTCGACCTGGCCCTGCAGGCATCGCCCGACCATCCCTGGGTCACCGAGCACCCCGAGTGGTTCACCACACTGCCCGACGGGTCCATCGCCTACGCCGAGAACCCGCCGAAGAAGTACCAGGACATCTACCCGATCAACTTCGACAACGACCCTCAGGGCATCCGCGCCGAGGTTCTGCGCATCGTGCGCTATTGGATCGGCGTCGGCGTCAACATCTTCCGGGTCGACAACCCGCACACGAAGCCGCTGGACTTCTGGGAGTGGCTGATCTTCGAGATCAACGCGGAATTCCCGGATGGCTTCTTCCTCGCCGAGGCCTTCACCCGGCCGGCCCTGCTGCAGGGCCTGGGCAAGGTGGGGTTCCAGCAGTCCTACACCTACTTCACCTGGCGCAACACGAAGCAGGAGCTGTCGGAGTTCTTCGACGGGCTCGCCCACGAGACCGCCGACTTCCTGCGGCCGAACCTGTTCGTGAACACGCCCGACATCCTCTCCGAATACCTGCAGTTCGGCGGCCCGGCGGCGTTCAAGATCCGGGCGGCCCTCGCGGCCACCGCGGCGCCGACGTGGGGCGTGTACACGGGCTTCGACCTGTTCGAGAACGTGGCCCGGCCCGGCGCCGAGGAGAACATCGATAACGAGAAGTACCAGTACCGGCCGCGTGACTTCGCGGCCGCCGAGGCCGCCGGCGCCTCCCTGGCGCCCTACCTCACCCGCCTCAACCGCATCCGTTCCGAGCACCCGGCGCTCGGGCAGCTGCGCAACCTCCACATCCACGAGAGCGAGGACGAGGCGATCCTCGTCTACAGCAAGTTCCTCGACGCCCCGTTCACGGGCACCGGACGGCCGGACGCCCTGATCATCGTCGCCAACGTCGACCCGCACTCCGTGCGCCAGACCCTCGTGCACCTCGACGTCGCCCGGTTCGGCCTCCCCCACGGCTCGTCCTTCGAGGTCGAGGACCTGATCACCGGCGCCATCTGGACCTGGTCGGCCGACAACTTCGTGCGCCTCGACGCATTCACCGAACCGGTGCACATCCTGCACGTGAAAGGACCAGCTCAATGAAGAACGCACAGGGAGGCTCGGCCAGGAAATCCTCAGACAAGAAGTCCGTGGACAAGAAGTCCGTAGACAAGAAGTCCGTGGACAAGAAGGCCGCTGACCAGGCGACCCTGGACACGACGGCCGCCGCCGAGGCGCCGGGCTCCAAGTCCTCCGCGCAGAACCCTGATGGCCCGCGACACTCCGCCGGGTCGACGGAGTTGCCGATCATCGCCGACCACATCCTCGCCACCGTCGCCACCGGCAGCTACTACAACCCGCACGAGGTCCTCGGTCAGCACCTGATCGAGGAGACCGGCATCGCAGACCCGCTCACCGTCATCCGTGCCCTCCGCCCGATGGCGACCGAGGTTTTCGCCATACTGCCGACGGGTGCACATGTGGAGCTGGCGCACCTGGGGCACGGCATCTGGCAGGGCGTGAGCACGCTCGGCCTGCAGGACTACCTGCTGGAGACCCGCTACAGCGACGCCCCCACCTGGATCGTCGACGACCCGTACCGCTACCTGCCCACCCTCGGTGAACTCGACCTGCACCTCATCGGGGAGGGTCGCCACGAACGCCTGTGGGATGTCCTCGGCGCCCACTTCCGGCCCAACGCGGGCCCGCTCGGCACCACGTCCGGCACCTCCTTCGCCGTGTGGGCCCCCCACGCCCAGGCCGTTCGCGTGATCGGCGACTTCAACGACTGGACCGGCACGCTGCACGCCATGCGCAACATGGGCAGCACCGGGGTCTGGGAGCTGTTCGTGCCCGGCCTGACCGCCGGCTCCAACTACAAGTTCGAGCTGCTGACCCGGTCGGGCGACTGGGTGCGCAAGGCGGACCCGATGGCCCGCTACACCGAGATCCCGCCCAAGACGGCCTCCATCATCGGTGAGACCAGCTATGAGTGGGCGGATGCCGGCTGGCTCACGGACCGTTCGGCCACCGATCCTCACAACCGGCCGATGAGCATCTACGAGATGCACGTCGGCTCGTGGCGTCCGGGGCTCAGCTACCGCGACCTCGCCGATCAGCTGATCGACTACCTGACCGAGCTGGCGTACACGCACGTGGAGTTCATGCCGCTCACCGAGCATCCGTTCGGCGGCTCGTGGGGCTACCAGGTCACCGGCTACTATGCGCCGACGAGCCGATTCGGCCACCCCGACGACCTGCGCTACCTGATCGACCGGCTGCACCAGGCCGGCATCGGCGTGCTGATGGACTGGGTACCCGGGCACTTCCCGAAGGACGACTTCGCGCTGGCCCGCTTCGACGGCGAAGCGCTGTATGAGCACCCTGACCCCCGCCGTGGCGAGCAGATGGACTGGGGCACCTACGTCTTCGACTTCGGCCAGAAGCAGGTGCGCAACTTCCTGGTCGCGAACGCCCTCTACTGGCTCGAGGAATTCCACATCGATGGGCTCCGGGTCGACGCCGTCGCCTCGATGCTCTACCTGGACTACTCCCGCGAGGACGGCCAGTGGGAGCCGAACATCTACGGCGGCAACGAGAACCTCGAGGCGATCAGCCTGCTGCAGGAGATCACGGCCACCGCCTACAAGCGCAACCCCGGAGCGGTCATGATCGCCGAGGAGTCCACCAACTGGGGTGGGGTGACCGCCCCGACCAGCGGCGGCGGCCTCGGATTCGGCTTCAAGTGGAACATGGGCTGGATGCACGACACGCTGGAGTACATGGAGGCGGACCCGATGTACCGGGCCCACCACCACCACCAGATCACGTTCTCGTTCGTGTACGCGTTCAGCGAGAACTTCCTGCTGCCGATCAGCCACGACGAGGTCGTGCACGGCAAGGGCTCCCTCGTCTCCAAGATGCCCGGTGACTCCTGGCAGCAGCTCGCGAACGTGCGCGCCTACCTCGCCTTCATGTGGGCGCACCCCGGCAAGCAGTTGCTGTTCATGGGCCAGGAGTTCGGTCAGCGCTCCGAGTGGAGCGAGGCCCGCGGCCTCGACTGGTGGACCCTCGACCAGCCGGCCCACCGCGGCCTGTTCAATCTGGTCGGCCAGCTCAACCGGGTCTACCGGTCGAACCCGAGCCTCTGGGCGCAGGACAACGACCCGAGCGGCTTCGAGCTGCTCGACGGCGGCGCGGCCACGCAGAACGTCGTCTCGTTCCTGCGCTGGGACGCCGACGGCAACCCCATCGCCTGCCTGTTCAACTTCTCCGGCGCTCCGCACACCGGTTACCAGGTCGGCCTGCCGTTCGCCGGGGTGTGGGAGGAGATCCTGAACACGGATGCCGAGGATTTCGGCGGCTCCGGGGTCGGGAACCTGGGCGTTGTGACCGCGCTCGACGTTCCCTGGGCCGGACGCCCGGCATCCGCCGTCGTGACCCTTCCCCCGCTCGCCGGTCTCTGGCTGCGCCTGAACCGCTAACGGATCGCTCTCGCGAGAGCGCAGAAATGGCCCCTTCGGCATCGCCGAGGGGGCCATTTTCGTGCTTTCGCGGGGGTTCTGTGCACGGGGCGAGTAGACCGGTGCGCCGCGAAAAGCAGTGCGACTAGTAGAGCAGTGCGGTGAGGCGGGAACGGGTGGGCGGCACCCGCGGGTCGTCCTGGCCGATGACCTCGAACATCTCCAGGATGCGCTCGCGGATCAGGTTGCGGCCGGCCGGGTCCTGCGCGGGGAAGAGGGCGAGCAGCCGATCGAAGGCATCCTCGATGTGGCCGCCGGAGAGGTCGAGGTCGGCGACGGCGAGCTGCGACGGCAGATCGTCGGGCGCGGCCGCTGCGGCCGAACGGATCTCCGCCATCGTCTTGCCGTGCAAACGCGCCAGGAGGCTCACCTGGGCCAGTCCGGCGACGGCCATCTGGTCCCGGGGATCCCGCGCCAGCGCGGTCTTGTAGAGGGCGATGGCGGCGTCGTAGTCCCCGCGCTCGATGGCGTCGTACGCCTCCTGGTGCAGCGGCGGGAGCTCGGGTTCGACGGGAACCGGCGCCTCCGCCGCGTCATCGGCGACGACCTCCGGGGCAACGGCCATGGCGGTCACACCGTGCTGCGCCGCGAGCTCGAAGACGCGGTGGAGCACCTCGCGCACCTGGCCCTCGGGCACGGCGCCGCTGAAGAGCTGCACCGGCTGTCCGCCGATGACGGCGGCCACGGTCGGGATCGACTGCGCCTGGAAGGCCTGGGTGAGCTGCGGGTTCGAGTCCACGTCGACCTTGGCCAGAACGAACTGGCCGGCGTACTCCAGGGCGAGCTTCTCCAGGATCGGGGTGAGCTGTTTGCACGGCTCACACCATTCGGCCCAGAGATCGACGATGACCGGAACGCTCATCGAGAGTTCCAGGATCTCGCCGAAATTCGCATCCGTGCCCTCGAGCACGAGGCCGGGCACCGCGACGGGGCCTGTTGCGGGTGCGCCCGGTTCACCGGCCGCACCCGGTGTCCCGGCCGCAGCAGGTGCACCCGCGACCGGCGCGGCCGGACGGTTCACCAGGGAGGACAGGTCGACGGCTCCGCGCAGGTTCATGCCGGATGGGGGGACAACGCTCATGGAAGCTCCGTGGATGAGATCAGTCCCTGGGAGAAGCCAAGGAGGACGATTTTTTCGTTCGAACCGGCGGCCGGAACATGGAACAGGAGCTGGTCGCCGTAGGTGCTGGTGATGCCCTTGGCCGTGGCCGTGATACCGGAGAGAGCCTTGCTGGCACCCTCGGGACTCACGGTCGCGCCGGCATCCACCGGTTTGACCGTCTCGGTCTCGGTCAGGCTCACGGCGACGATGCTGCCGGAGTCGTTGGTCGCCAATGCCACGGTGCGCCCGGTGCCGGCGGCCGCGCCGAATTCAATCGACGCCGTCGCCGGCAGCCCGGACTTGCGCGAGTTCTTGAGCTCGGTGACCTGGGTGCGGAAGCTGTCGCCCTCCGCCTGGAACAGGCCGAAGGAAGGGCTGGCCTCCCCCAGCTGGAGCACATCCGCGTAGGCCGCGGCGAGTTTGTCGGGTGAGAGCAGGAGGAAGGTGGAGTCGGGCGCGATGATCGGGGCGCCGATAGCCGCCGGAGCAACCTTGGGCACCGTGGCGGCCGCCTCGAGCTGGATCATGTATTCGACCAGGTAGTCGGCCCGCGGTGACTCCTGGCGCAACACGAGCGCTGTCGGTGCGGTGGCGGAGTCGGCCGTGTCCTGCAGGACCGTCATGACGACCCGCGGCCAGGTGGAGGACTGCTGCGGCAGGGTGAGTCGCAGGGGCGAGGTGGGCAACGCAGGCAGGGCGGCGATGGCCGAGTCGGCCGCGCGGATCTTATAGTTCGCCAGGCGCTTCTCCAGCGCGGGGCCGGTGAACCGCGTGCTGATGGCTTCCGCGTTGAGGTTCGCGTCGGCATCCGCGACCACCGCGGCGATACCGGTGACGATGCGTTCGAGCTGTGCCACGGTCACGGCCGGCGGCGGCACGTCCTGCGTCGGGGCAGCGGTTCCGGTCGGAGTGGGCGTCGTGCTGACGGCGGCCTCGGGAGACGTGACGGCGGGCCAGAAATCGGCCGAACAGCCGCTGAGCACGAGGCCGCTGACCAGGATCACGGGGACGACGGCCATGGACCGGGTGACGGATCTGCCCGAACCGTTGATCTGGCTCGGCTTGATGGCTTTCGGGCGGGGCACGCGCGGGAGCCGGGGCATCCGCGGCCCGCGTGGCAGATTGCGGCGGGGGCCGTGGGAGCGGCGCAGGTGCAGGAGCGCCAGAAGGTAGATGATCAGGCCGATCAGGCCGACGACGACGCCGCCGGCGATCAGCGGGCCCGCCCAGGGGGTGGAGTTGTCGGTCGGCCAGGACAGGGTGACATTCGTGGGGGCGGGGGCCGTGCCGTCGGAGGCCACGATCATGGAGATGCCGTCGGGCACCTTGACGGTGGTGGTGACCGTGTTCTCCGCCGTGAACTCCTGCAGCCACAGGTCAGAACCCGCAGGGTTGGTGACCGTCTGCGGCTCGGCCGCGGGGGTTGCCGGGTCGGTGTCGGCCGCGGCCTCCGGCTCGACGAGCTTGCTGCTGAGGGCGACCTGATTCTTGGCCTTCCGGATGTCGACGTACGGTTCATCTCCGAGCCACGCCTTCACGTCGCCGGTGCGTCCGTAGGCCAGGAAGACCGTGTCGGAACCGCTCACGGTGATCGTCTGGCTGCCCGGGACGGCGTTGAGCGCACTGGACTCGACCACCGCGAACCGGGCGTCGTCGCCGACGGTGGCGCTGAGGCTCACCAGGGCCGGTTCAAGAAAAATGGTCCGCTGGGCGATACCGAGCACAATCAGCGCGGCAGCAAGGACAAATGCCACTATGGCACGAACAAAACGCACGTCAACCCTCCTGTGTCGCCGGCCGCTCATCGCGCACGCAGGCGCGCAGGGCCCGGATGCGGGCCCATTCAGCAACAGACAGGACGTCTTACGATACTGGTTGCCCCTGAGAGGCACCTAATAGCCGTCCATGTTGGGACGCACCAGTTCCTTCACAACAGACTAAAATTGATCAAGCTCCCTCCGACAGGCCGTAAACGGGGGTCAGAGCCCCATTTTAAGGAGACAGCGTGGCGAACGACGAAGCAGACTTCACTCAGGTATTCCGCGGATACGACCGCGAAGAAGTCGACAAGGCCATCCAGGGTCTTCGCCGGGACCTGATCCAGTCGAATACCCAGGGCATCGAGGCCAAGAAGGAGATCAAGCGCCTCAGCACCCAGATCGACGATCTGAACGCCGAAATCGAAGAGGTCGGCAGCCCCACTTTCTCCGGCCTCGGCACCAAGCTCGAGAACACCCTGCGGGTGGCGGAGGAGCAGTCCACCCGGGTGATCGCGCAGGCCGACATCGACGCCGAACGGCTCCGCGCCTCCGCGGCCAGTGAGGTGCAGACGCTGCTCCGCGAGGGCACGGAGCACGCCGAACGGGCGCTGTCGGACGCCAAGGTGAAGGCCGGCCGCATCCTGAACGACGCTGTCGCCGAAGCCGACGACCTGCTCGCCCGGGCCCACGAGGATTCCACCACCCTCACCCAGGACGCGGTGCACGAAGCGGCTGCCATCCGCGGCGCGGTGGCCACCGAGGCCGCCGAGCTGCGCGCCACCGTGAAGCGGGAAGTCGCCGCGATCCGCTCGGAAGCGGAGCGTGAGGCCGCCGAGGTGCGCGTGGTCGCCCAGCGGGAGGCAACCGAGGCCCGCGAGGTCGCGGCCGGGCTGACCACCGAGACCGAGCTGACCCGCGCCGAGGTCGCACACGAACTCGATCAGCAGCGCGCCGACCTGGCCCGGGAAACCGGACAGGCCCGCGTCGACCTCGCCGCAGAGACCGAGCAGCACCGCATCGACCTCGCCCGGGAGACCGAACAGGCCCGCATCGACCTCGAGCACGAGACCGATCAGGCCCGCAACCTTCTCGCGATCGAGATCGAGCAGGCCCGGACCGACCTCGAACGGGAGATCGAACAGGGCCGCGCCGACCTGTCCGTTGAAAGCGAGCAGGCTCAGACGGACCTGGCCCGCGATCTCGAACGGCAGCGCGCCGCCCTCAGCCGCGAGATCGACAAGGCGCGCGTGGACCTGGCCGCGGAGATCGAGCAGTCCCACGCCGACCTCGTTCGTGACAATGAGCAGACCCGGGCCGACTTCGCCGCCGAGAGCGAGCAGCTCCGCATCGACCTCGAGAACCACCTGACGGCCGCCCGCAAGCGGGGAGAGCACGAAGCCGCCAAGCTCAAGCGTGAGACCGACCAGACCAGAGCCGATCTCGACGTTGAGCTGAAGGCCCGGCGGGACGAAGCGGAGCAGGGCCAGCTGCAGCGCCACCAGGCGGCGGTGTCCCAAACGCAGAAGTTCGTCGCGGATGCCACCAAGCAGCTCGCCGAGACCACTCAGCGCACGGTCGAACTGCGTGCGCTGAACGACCAGCTGGACGCATCCGCCCGGGACGAGGTCCGAGCGTCGAAGAAGGTCGCCGAGGAGTCGGCGGAACGCCTCGTCGGGGAAGCCGAGGCACGGGCCACCGCACTGGTGACCGACGCCGAATCGCGCACGCGCGTGCTCGTGGCCGACGCCGAGGAGCGCCTGTCCCAGATTAGGATTGAGCGCGACGCCGTGGCCGGCTACTTCGAGAGCCTGCGCGGTCTGCTCACTCAGGCGGAGAAGGTCACCGCCGGCGACGACGAGTAGCGCCGGCACCAGCCCACCAGAATCACCCGCGCTGCCACCTGCAGCGCACCTGCACCTGCACCACCGCCAGCACAGCCGTATCACCGACGCTCAGCCGTCGCCTTGGGGAGAACCGTGAAGATTCAGAATGCCTTTCGCGTCGGACTGATCGGCACCCTCGGCGTCGGCGTCGGGCTTCTGATCATCAGCTCGGTGATCACCCTGCAGACGATCATCACCTACATCGGTGCGGCACTGTTCCTCGCACTCGGGCTCGACCCGGCCGTGTGCTGGCTGGAGAAGAAAAGGTTCCCCCGCTGGGCCGCCATCCTCACCGTGCTCGTTGCCGTAATCGGGGTTCTGACCGGTGTCATCTTCGCCGTCGTGCCGATCATCGTCGACCAGGTTTCCAAGCTCTCCACGGCCATCCCGGACCTGGTCAAGTCCATCAACACCTCCACCTTCCTCGCCGATGTGCAGAAGCAGTTCCCCGAGTTCCCCCTGTCGAAGATCACCGAGTCGGTGACCGATTTCGTCGGCGGCAACATCTCCAACATCACGGGCACGATCATCCAGTCCGGCCTGGCCATCGTCGGCGGCCTCTTCGGCGCGCTGATCATCCTGATCCTCACCCTGTACTTCACGGCGTCGCTGAACAGCATGAAGCAGGCCATGTACCAGCTGGTACCGGCCACGAAGCGGGCCCGGTTCGCCGATCTCAGCGAACAGATCACGTCATCCGTCGGCCGTTTCGTGATCGGTCAGGGCTCCCTGGCGCTCTGCAACGGCGTGCTCAGCTTCATCTTCCTGTCGATCATCGGCGCTCCGTTCCCGGCGCTGCTCGCGCTGATCGCGTTCCTGTTCTCGCTGGTCCCGCTCGTGGGCACGATCACCGGCTCGATCATCATCGTGCTGACCTGTCTGATCCCCGGGATCGGCAGCTCGATGTTCACCGCGCTGGTCGCCGCGATCTACTACCTGATCTACATGCAGGTGGAGGCGTACCTGCTCAGCCCCAACATCATGAACCGGGCCGTCGCCGTTCCCGGCGCCCTGGTCGTGGTGGCCGCTCTGGCCGGCGGCAACCTACTCGGAATCCTCGGCGCGCTGATTGCCATCCCGGTGGCCGCGGCGACAATCATGATCATCAAGCAGGTCGTGATCCCGCGGCAGAACGAGCTCTAGGCCGACGCGGTCCACTCGGTGGGCAGCGGTGCGGCGGCAGGGTTGACCACGGCGACGATCTCGTCGAGGACGCGGCGGGTGGCACTCTCCCCCACCCACAGGTGCTTCCCGCCCTCCACCGCGATGAACCGGGTGTCCGGCACGCTCGCGAACCGCTCCCGGGCCTCCTCGGGCCTCAGATAGTCGTCGAACTCGGGGATGACCGCGACCAGGCGCGCATCCCGGCCGGCCCAGGCCGCCAGCTCGGCCTCCGACGCCCGGTGCAGCGGCGGCGAGAGGAGGATGGCGCCCCGGATCGGATGTTCGAGACCGTACTTGATCGCGAGTTCGGTGCCGAACGACCAGCCGAGCAGCCAGGGATCGGGCAGGCCGCGCTCGGCGACGAACGCCATCGCTGCCGCCACGTCCAGGCGTTCGTCGACGCCGTCGCCGAAGCTGCCGCCGCTGGTGCCGCGTGGTGAGGTCGTGCCGCGAGTGTTGAAGCGCAGCACCGCGAGATCGGCGAGGGCCGGCAGTCGCCCGGCCGCCTTGCGCAGGATGTGCGAGTCCATGAAGCCGCCGTGGGTGGGCAGCGGATGCAGCGTCACCAGCGTGGCCACCGGCGCCCGGCCCACGGGCGTGGCCAGTTCGCCGACCAGGGTCAGACCGTCCGCCGTGTGCAGCTCGATCTGCTCACGCACGGCCGGCAGTTCGACGCCGGCACGAATTTGTACGCTCGAAGTCACGGTTTCTCCCTTGATGCCGCTCAGGACGGCTACTTGATCTTCCAGCAGTGCGAGTGCCAGTGGCGTCTCGCCGCGAGGTCGGACGCCTCACCCATGACGCCGTCGCCGCGCCAGGCGACCACATGAGCCGTGCCGGGGGCGACCTCGCGGTTGCAACCGGGGCAGACGTACGATTTCACGGCCTGCGGCCCCGGTACGGGTTGCACGGTCCAGAGACCGTCCCGGCGGGTTTCCGTGCGTCGCCAGCCGGCCCGCATCCGCTCGAGGCCGTCGTCATCCGCTCCCGGACCGGGCTTGCGGCCACGGGGTCGGTTGCTGCGGGCCATTGGGACAGTCTACGTGCGGGCCCCAAGCGAGGAAACGCGCTAGTACCAGCCGACGTCGACGGAGTGGGCCCAGGCGCCGCAGGGTGTGCCGTAGCGGCCGGAGATGTAGCCGAGGCCCCACTGGATCTGAGTCGCGGGGTTCGTCCGCCAGTCGTCGCCGGCGGTGGCCATCTTGGAGCCCGGCAGGGACTGCGGGATTCCATAGGCGCCGCTGGAGCTGTTCTCCGCGTTGACGCGCCAGCCGGATTCCTTGTTCCAGAGCGAGACGAGGCAGTTGAACTGGTCGTCGCCCCAGCCGCGGGCGGCAACAGCGTCGGCCGCGATCGCCTGGGCGGAACCGGGGTCAGGCACGGCCGCCGACGGCGCCGAGCTCGACGACTTGGCCGGGGCCTCGGCCTCGGCCGGTGCCTGGGCCGGAGCCGCAACGGGGACCGGGATGGGGACGGGCTTGGGCTTCTCGGTGACGGTGAAGCTGTCGCGCGTGAAAGTGTTCGTGGCAGCCGCGGCCACCTGGATCTCCTGGGTTTCCTCACCGTTGAAACGGTCGCCGGCAACCTGGAAATAGGGTGACGCGGTGGCTCCGGAATACGGGTCGACCACTGTCACGAGTACGAACGCCGCTGCGGCGGTGAAGGCGAAAACGAAGCGGGAAACGCTTCCGCGGGAGCGGGAGCGGGGCCTTTTCATCCTGACCTTGACGAGCATGCTGGCGTGTTCGGACGGAATGATGTTCGGATGTCTACCCACGATGTGACGAGCCTATCGGAAATCCGACATAACAGCGAGATAACGGCGCCGATTGGTTATGGTCAGGGCTCAACGGACGGCCAGCATCACGTCGACGACACTGTCCAGCACGACGTCGACCTGAACTTCCCGGTAGCCGCCGCGCTGGGGCCGGAACACGGCGCAACGCACTTCGTCCACCGTGACGGGGAAGCCGTCTTCGAAATACCGCACAAGCCTCTGGGCGAACCGGTCGACATCCGCCCGGTTGTAACCGACGCTGAGGACACTCACCCGATGGAAGCGCTGCCCGTCCTTGCGGCTGAGACGGTTGACGAGCACCTGGGCGGTGTCGTGTACCTCGGCCAGCCACGCTTCGGAGCCCTGCGACCGGGCGGCACGGTCCCGGTCGCGGGTCGCAAAGGCGTCTTCGAGACGTTCGAGGGCTGCATCCACGTGCGCGGGCGAATAGCCGCCCTTCTGCATGTTGAACGCGGTGTGACGGATGTCCTCGGCCGTCAGCAGGGCGCTGTCGTCGCTGGAGTCATAGGCCTTCCGAGCGACTGCGAGGAATTCCTCCACCTGCGAGGCGCTGTAGCCGAGCGTCTTTTTGCCGGTTCGAGGGAAGGTGGTCACCCGAACATTCTGCCTCACAGCCGCACGCCTGACGAAACCGAGGCCGTTAGGCGAAGATCAGGTAGAGGGCGTAAGCGGCCGCGGCGGACGGCAGGATCGAGTCCAGCCGGTCCAGGAGTCCGCCGTGACCGGGCAGCCACGAACTCATGTCCTTGATGCCGAGATCGCGTTTGATCAGGGATTCGGCGAGGTCTCCGAAGGTCGCGCTGAGCAGGATGACCACACCGAAGATCAGGCCGAACCACCAGGGCTGGTCGAGCATGAACACGGAGAGCAGCACGCCGATCCCGAGGCAGGCGACACCCGCACCGGCGAAACCTTCCCAGGTCTTCTTCGGGCTGATCGAGGGGACCATGCGGTGCTTGCCGAAGCTGAGGCCGGCCGCGTAGGCCGCGGTGTCGGCGGAGATGACCAGCAGCAGGAAGGCGAGGGTCCACCATTGCCCATCGGGCTGGGCGACCAGAAGCACGGAGAAGCTGCCCAGGAAGACGACGTAGGACTGGATCAGGAAGCCACCCCCGATGTCGCCGAGCACGTCCCTGGCGGGGGCACGGTGTTCGCGCCAGATCAGGAGCGCGACCCGCCAGAGGGCGATCAGCACAATGCCGGCGAGCGTGGCCAGCCACTGGCCGGCCGCGCCGAGGTAGAACGCGGCGGGCACGACGCCCACGGAGGCAATCACGACCGGCACGCGCGGCACGTTACGTCCGGAAATTCGGAGCGCCTGGGCGAGCTCGAAGGCCGTGAAGCCGACGAACGCGATCGCGCAGACCATGAACAGGTCCTTGATGAAAATGAGGCTGAACAACATGAACAGACCCAGCGCGAGCCCGATCAGGGTCGCGAGGATCAGGTTGCGCCCGGTGCGCGCCTGGATGCGTTCCTGGGTCGCGTCCAACTGCGCCCGGGTCGCCAGCATCTGACGTTCGAGCTCGGCCTTCTTCGCCTGCACCTGGGCCCGGAACTCGGCGCGACTGACGCCATGCTCGCGCTTGCCGCGCGGCCCTTCGCGTTCTCCGGGATCGCCTGATTCGTCCGTCATGAGGCTGGATCGTCCTTAGATCTCGAGGAGTTCGGCTTCTTTACGCTTGAGGGCGTCGTCGATGGCATCCACGTGAGCCTTGGTGATGTGCTCGAGTTCCTTCTCCCCGCGGGCCACGTCGTCGTCACCCACTTCGCTCTTGAGTGCGTCGAGGTCATCCTTGGCCTTGCGGCGCAGGTTGCGCACCGACACCTTGGCGTCTTCGGCCTTGGTGCGCACGATCTTCACGTATTCCTTGCGGCGGTCTGCGGTCAGCTCCGGCAGCGTGGCCCGGATGACGTTGCCGTCGTTGCCGAGGTTGGCGCCCAGGTTCGGGGTGTCCCGGATGGCCTGCTCGATGTCCCGCAGGGCGCCCTTGTCGTACGGGCCGATCAGGAGCGTGCGGGCTTCCTGATTCTGCAGGGAGGCGAGCTGTTCCAGCGGCGTCGGCGTGCCGTAATAGTTCACCAGGATCTTGGCGAACATCTGCGGGTTCGCACGACCGGTTCGCACGGTCGCGAAGTCGTCTTTGGCTGCTTCCACGGCCTTGTGCATGCGGGCGGTGGCGTCGGACATAACATCCGTGAGCACGATGACTCCTTCTTCGGTGGCGTAGACAAGCTTAGTTGGAGACGAGGGTTCCGAGATCAGCGCCGAGAATGGCGGCCGTCACGTTGCCGTGCGGGGCCATGCCGAACACCTGCATGGGCATCCCGTTGTCCATGCAGAGGCTGAAGGCCGTCGAGTCGACGACCTTGAGACCGCGCTGCAGGGCCTCCTGGTAGGTGATGTGGTCGATCTTGTGCGCGTCGGGGTTGGTGCGCGGGTCGTCGGAGTAGACGCCGTCGACGCCGTTCTTGGCGACGAGGACGATCTCCGCGTCGATTTCCAGGGCACGCTGGGCCGCGACCGTGTCGGTGGAGAAGTACGGCAGCCCGGCGCCGGCGCCGAAGATCACGACCCGGCCCTTCTCGAGGTGACGTTCCGCGCGACGCGGGATGTACGGCTCGGCGACCTGGGTCATCGCGATGGCGGACTGCACCCGTGTCTCGGCCCCGGCCTGCTCCAGGAAGTCCTGCAGGGCGAGGGCGTTCATGACGGTGCCGAGCATGCCCATGTAGTCGGCGCGCCCCCGGTCCATTCCACGCTGCGACAGTTCGGCGCCGCGGAAGAAGTTGCCGCCGCCGACGACGATGGCGATCTCGACCTGCTTGGCCGCCTCGGCGATCTCGCGGGCGAGGGCACTGATGACGTCGGGGTTGACGCCGAGGCTGCCGGCCCCGAAAGCCTCGCCGGAAAGTTTGAGGAGGACTCTGCGCTTCTTGACCGTGTCTGACATGCTGTGCGCTTCTTCCGTTGTGCCGTGCTGTGTTCTGGGTTCTGGTTGTGTTCAGTTCTTGCTGTGGTTGTGTTCTAAAACTACTGCGTGGGCCGACTGGTGCCCACACACAGAAGGAGACCGGATTGCGACTGCAACCCGATCTCCTTCACTGTTGATCAAACGACCGGTTACGCGCCGACCTTGAATCGGGCGAAGCCCGAGACGGTCAGTCCCGCATCGGCGAGGACCTTGCTGACGGACAGCTTGTTGTCCTTGGCGTAGTCCTGCTCGAGGAGCGCGACCTGCTTGAAATACGCGGTGACGCGACCCTCGACGATCTTGGGCAGTGCCGCTTCCGGCTTGCCCTCGTTCTTCGAGATCTCGGTGACGATCCGGCGTTCGGCCTCGACGGCGTCGGCGGGAACGTCTTCGCGAGCGAGGTACTCGGGGTTCGCGAAGGAGATGTGCTGAGCCACGCTGCGCGCGGTCTCGGCGTCGTCTCCGGAGTAACCCAGCACAACGCCGACCTGCGGGGGCAGGTCCTTGCTGGTCTTGTGCAGGTAGATCGCGAACTTCTCCGCCGTGACGGAGGCGACGCGGCGAAGTTCGAACTTCTCGCCGATGATCGCGGCTTCGCCGTCAATGAGCTGGCCCACGGTCTGGGCGTCGACCGGAGCGGCCAGGCCCTCTTCGACCGTGGTGGCGCCGGCAGCGGCAACCGCGTCGAGGACCTTCTCGGCCAGTGCGACGAACTTGTCGCCCTTGGCGACGAAGTCGGTCTCGCAGGCGAGTTCGATCAGGGTGGCCGTGGTGCCGAGTTCCTTGGCAGCGACGAGTCCCTCGGAGGTGGAACGGTCGGCACGCTTGGCGTTGCCCTTCGCACCCTTCATCCGGAGGAGTTCGACGGCCTGTTCCATGTCGCCGTCGGCTTCAACGAGGGCGTTCTTGGTGTCGACCATGCCGGTACCGAGGCGCTCGCGCAGCGCTTTGACGTCTGCGAGGCTGATGCTTGCCATGCTTGGTCCTTACTTGGTTTCTTCGGCGGGAGCGTCGGCTGCAACAACGGCTGCGGCTTCGGCTTCTGCGGCGGGGGCTTCATCGGCGGGGGCTTCGGCGGCGACCTCGTCGGCGACCGGCTCGGCGACAACGGCCTCGGCGGTCTCTTCGGAAGCGGCGACGGTCTCGTCAGCTGCCGGAGCGGTCTCGGCCGGGGCGGCCAGGAGTTCGGCTTCCCACGCGGCGAGAGGCTCGATTTCGGCCTCCGGCTTGGCGTGGCGCTGGATGAGTCCCTCGGCTGCGGCGTCCGCGATGATGCGGGTCAGCAGGCCCACGGAACGGATGGCGTCGTCGTTGCCCGGGATCGGGTACTGGACGTCGTCCGGGTCGCAGTTGGTGTCGAGGATCGCGATGACGGGGATGCCGAGCTTGCGGGCTTCGTCAATGGCGAGGTGCT